>CALXXH010000022.1 GCA_944392635.1 uncultured Clostridia bacterium
TCAAAGAAATATATATATCTATCTTTTTCGACTTTGATTAAAACACCATTAGTATCATTAGCCCAATCATATATACATTTGTCAATTTCTGCTGTAATTAAAGGCTTTTCTTCAGTTTCTAATCTTAGCATCATTTCTTCATAATTGTCTATCATTATAATGCCAATACATGATTTTGAATCCTTATATTCTTCTTGTAATTTTACATTTTCTGTATCATCAATAAAATAAAGCATAATCATATATTCTTTTTTTGATTTTTTTTCTTTATTTTTATTATATCTAACATATTTTGCTATAACTTTATAAATTTTATCACCGATATCAATTTCTTTTGTTATATTGTCTTTATTAGTTGTTTCTTTATTTTTTTCAATAATATCTTTTATATCAAGAGTAATATCTGTAATATATGTATTTATATCAACATTTGCGAAATCTTTTACAAATTTTGAACTTTTCCAAATTACATTTCCATTACTTTCTAGTATTATTAATGGAAATGGTGAATTTATTAAACTTGTTTTTGCAGCTGTGTCTACTGTTAATGTAAGATCTTGCAAAGTTTCTGATATTTTATTTTTTCTTTTTTTATCTACATAGTATGTATAACTTAAAAGTAATATATATATACAAATAGAAGCCAAAATCATTTTTGTGTTTTGTATACATATAACAATCAATAAAATTAATATCAAAGCTAAGTATATTTTAGTTTTTGATACTAAGTTATCCATAACTTTTCTATTAGTATTTTGCATACTTCATCTCCTTATATTTATTCTTATTTATTTTACTAGGAATAATCCATTTTGTCAAGGAATCTTGGCTTTATGTTTGTTTATACATGTAAAAATCAATAAAAAATTGTATTGATTTAATTTGGATTTTTATGTATAATATATTAGAAAAATAAACGGGATGAAAATTCAAAAGGAGGTATGCTTAATGAAAGTAATATTAAAAGCAGATATAAAAGGAGTAGGAAAAAAAAATCAAATAATAAATGCATCAGATGGTCATGCAAGAAATTATTTAATTCCAAGAGGACTTGCAGTAGAAGCAAACAATGAAAATATGTCTAAATTGAAAGCAAAGCAAGATTCAGCAAAATTTAAAAAGAACCAAGAAAGAGAAGAAGCAATAAAAACAGCAGATAAGTTAGGAAAAATATGCTTAAAAATAAAAGTAAAATCAGGAGAAAATGGAAAAATATTTGGAGGAGTATCATCAAAAGAAATAGCACAAGAATTAGAAAAAGAATATAAAATCGTTGTAGATAAAAAGAAAATAGATTTAAAAGAAACAATAAAAACTTTAGGAATGAGAACAGTTGAAATAAAATTGTTTGAAGGTGTAGTTGGAAAATTAAAAATAGATGTGATTTCAGAGTAGATGGATTAGGAAGATGAATAAAATTCTTGCTTTTAGGGATTTTAGGACGGATCTTATACTAACAGGAAGGAGTAATATTAATGGAACTAGGAAAAGTACCACCACATGACTTAGAAGCTGAACAAGCAATTATTGGGAGTATGTTAACAGATAAAGATGCAGTTATTTCAGCAATAGAAGTATTAAAAGAAGATGATTTTTATCGTGAAGATAATAGATTAATATATTCAGCAATTCTAAATTTATATAATCGAGCAGAACCAATTGATATAATTACAGTAAAAGCTGAACTTGAGGCTATGGGAAAATTTGAACAAGTTGGTGGGCTTGAATATTTAGCAGAATTGCCAGAAAAAGTTCCAACTACAGCAAATAGTTCAAAATATATAAAAATTGTAGAAGAAAAATCAACTTTAAGAAATTTAATAAAAACAGCAAATGAAATTATAGAACTAGGTTATGATCCAACTGAAGATGTTGAGGATATAATGGAAGGTGCAGAAAAAAAGATTTTTAATATAATGCAAAATAAAAATCAAAAAGGTTATTCTGCAATGAAAGATATATTAGTTGATAGTTTTACACAATTAGAAGAATTATATAATAGAAAACAACATATAACAGGTGTACCAACTGGTTTTGCAGATTTAGATTATAAAACTGCTGGATTTCATAGTTCAGATTTAATACTAATTGCAGCAAGACCTGCTATGGGAAAATCAGCATTTGCATTAAATATTGCAACAAATGCAGCAGTAAGAGCTAAAGTGCCAGTAGCTATATTTAGTCTAGAAATGTCAAAAGAGCAAATGGTAAATAGAATTTTGTGTAGTGAAGCAATGGTTGATAGTAATAAAGTTAGAACAGGTAAGTTGGAGGATGATGACTGGACTAAACTTGCAGAGGCAATAGGTCCTTTGTCAGAAGCAGAAATATATATTGATGATACGCCGGGAATTTCTGTAATGGAAATAAGGGCGAAATGTAGAAAGCTTAAGTTAGAAAAAAATATAGGAATGGTTGTAATAGACTACTTACAATTAGTACAAGGAAGTAATAAGAGAAATGGAAGTAGAGAACAAGAAATTTCAGAAATAAGCCGTTCTTTAAAAATACTTGCAAAAGAAATAGGTGTACCAGTTATAGCATTATCACAATTATCAAGAGCAGTAGAACAAAGACCAGATCATAGACCAATGCTATCAGACTTGCGTGAATCAGGGGCGATAGAACAAGATGCTGATATTGTAATGTTTTTATATAGAGATGATTATTATAATCCAGACACAGATAAAAAAGGAATTGCGGAAGTAATACTTGCAAAACACAGAGGAGGTTCTACAGGAACAGTAGAACTATTATGGTTAGGAAGTTATACAAAATTTGTTAATTTAGAAAAAGGGTTTGAGTAAGACTTTAAATTACTTGAAAAATCGATGAAAATATTGTAAAATAAGTAATACATGTATTCTAAATGATATATGTAGTACTTATTTTTTATATTATAAGAAATGTATGATTTATGATGAAATAACTAATAAATTAAGAATTATAGGAGATAATTATGATAGAAAAAGTAATAAAAACTATAAAAAAGTATAATTTAATAGAAGATGGAGATAAAATTATTCTAGCTGTATCAGGAGGACCTGATTCTATTAGTATGTTAGATATATTATACAAAATTCAACAAAACGAAAATATAAATTTTGAAATAATAGTTGCACATGTTAATCATATGATAAGAGAAGAAGCAATGGAAGATGCAATATATGTTAAAGATTTTTGTGAAAAAAGAAATATTGAATTTTATTTAAAAAGTATAGATGTAAAAAAAATAGCTAATAATAATAAAATAGGAACAGAAGAAGCAGGAAGAAAAGAAAGATATGGCTTTTTTAATGAATTGGCTAAAAAAACAAGTGCAAATAAAATTGCAATAGCACATAATAAAAATGATAATGTAGAAACAGTTTTTATGCATATCTTAAGAGGTACAGGTATTAATGGATTAAAAGGTATAGAGCCTAAAAGAGGAATGTATATAAGACCATTAATAGAATGTGAAAGAAATGAAATAGAAAATTATTGTGAAGAAAATAATTTAGAACCAAGGATTGATAAAACTAATTTTGAAAATGTATATACTAGAAATAAAGTTAGAAACATTGTAATTCCGTATGTCCAAAAGGAATTTAATCAAAATATTATTGAAACAATTGACAGGTTATCAAAACTTGTAACAGAAGAAGAAGAATATATGGAAAAACAGGTGAAAAATATTTATAAAAATTTATGCAAATTTGAAAGTAAAAAAGAAATTCAATTAGACTTAAAAAAGTTTAACATGCAAGAAAGAGTAATAAAATCAAGATTAATACTATATACTATAACAAGGATTTTTGGTAGCACAGAAGGAATAGAAAAGGTACATATAGATGATATAATAAAATTATGTGGCAATAATATAGGAAATAAATTTCTAACACCAAATAAAAATATAAAAATTTTAGTAAAAAATCACAAAATTTACTTCATGAGTCAAGTGTAAGAATCCGTAATAAAAAACGTTAAAACTACTGAAATGTCACGAAAAAGTCATAAAAAAAGTATTGAAAAAGAATTCTTGATATGTTATAAAGGCAATATGAAATAAAACATAAGGAGGAATTATTTTGAAAAACAGTATAAAAACTTTAGCAATGTGGTTAATAATAGGGGTGATTTTTATAGTAGTTTTGTCTGCTATTGTGGAAAATAGTGATTCAAAACTTAAATATTCAGAGTTAATTACAAATATTAATTCAGGAAATGTAGAGTCAATAGAAATCGAATCAGATGGTAAACTTGCTACAGTTACATTAAAAGATGATAGAATAAAAAAGGAAGTTAATATTCCTGATATGGGAAGCTTTATGACATATACAGAAGATTTCTTAAAAGATGGAGCATTTACATTAGAAGAAAAATCTCAATCAATATTTATAACAGTACTTAGCTTACTTACACCATTTGGTTTATTAATAATATTCTTGATTTTCTGGTTCTTCATGATGGGTGGAGTTGGAGGTAACGCAAACCCAGGAAGTAAAACAATGACATTTGGAAAGAGTAAAGCAAGAATGATGACACCTGCTGACAAAAATAAGATTACATTTGATGATGTAGCAGGTGTAGATGAGGAAAAAGAAGAGTTAGAAGAAATAGTACAATTCTTAAAAAATCCAAAGAAATTTACAGATATGGGAGCAAGAATTCCAAAAGGAGTATTACTTGTTGGTCAACCAGGTACTGGTAAAACACTCTTAGCAAAAGCTGTTGCTGGAGAAGCAGGAGTTCCATTCTTTATAATAAGTGGATCAGACTTTGTTGAAATGTTTGTTGGTGTTGGAGCATCAAGAGTAAGAGATTTATTTGACCAAGCTAAGAAAAATGCACCATGTATCATATTCATAGATGAAATTGATGCTGTTGGACGTCAAAGAGGAGCAGGACTTGGTGGTGGACATGATGAAAGAGAACAAACATTAAACCAATTATTGGTTGAAATGGATGGATTTGCAGCAAATGAAGGAGTTATAGTTTTAGCTGCAACAAATAGACCAGATGTATTAGATAAAGCACTACTTAGAGCTGGAAGATTTGATAGACAAATAGTAGTAGGATTGCCAGATGTAAAAGCAAGAGAACAAATATTAGAAGTACATTCAAGAAAGAAAAGATTAGCAGATGATGTGGATTTAAAAGTTATTGCTAAAAACACATCAGGATTTGCAGGAGCAGACTTAGAAAATATTTTGAATGAAGCAGCTTTACTTGCAGCAAGAAGAAACTTAAATGAAATAGGAATGAGAGAAATTGAAGATGCTATGGTAAAAGTTACAATGGGACCTGAAAAGAAAACAAAAGTAAGAAGTGAAAAAGAAAATAAATTAGTTGCATATCATGAAGCAGGTCATGCAGTAGTAAGTCATTTCTTAGAAACACAAGATCCTGTACATGAAATCTCAATAGTGCCAAGAGGAATGGCTGGAGGATATACAATGTATAGACCAACAGAAGATAAATCATTTATGTCTAAAACAGAAATGGAAGAAAATATAGTATCACTTCTTGGAGGTAGAGTTGCAGAAGCTCTTATACTAAATGATATATCAACAGGTGCAAGTAATGATATAGAAAGAGCAACAAAAATTGCAAGAAGTATGGTTACAAAATACGGTATGAGTGATAGAATTGGAGCAATAATGCTTGGTTCAAGTCAAGACGAAGTATTTTTAGGAAGAGATTTTGGTCATACAAAAGAATATTCAGAAGAAACTGCAGCAGTTATAGATGAAGAAACAAAAAGAATTGTAGATAGTGGATATAACAGAGCAAAACAAATTTTAACTGACAATGTAGATAAATTGCACAGAGTTGCAGGAATCTTACTTGAAAAAGAAAAAATCAATGCAGAAGAATTTGAAGCAATATTTGGAGAATAGTAAATTTTTGGAGAATAGCAAAAATGTATTGCTATTTTCTTTTTTTTGATATAAAATATGTTCACAAAAGAAAATAAAAAGTAGAGGAATAATGATGAAAAATTACTATGAAATACTAGAAGTAAATAAAAAAGCTTCAAAAGAGGTAATAGAAAAAGCATATAAAGTATTAGTAAAAAAATATCATCCAGACCTGTATAGTGGTCAAAAGAAAGAATATGCTGAAAAGAAGATAAAAGAAATAAATGAGGCATATAATGTTTTAACAGATGAATTTATGAAAGAACAATATGATGCAGAATTAGAAAAACAGGAGCAAGAGATATTATATAGAAAATATGAAAATAGGCAAAGCAATAATGTACAAAGTAATAGTATAAATAGCAAAGAAAAAAATAATATGCAAGAAAAAGAAGTAGAAGATCTTAATGAAAGAATGAGAAAACACAAAGTAGGTAGTTTTTCAGGAATTATTGAATTATGTAAAGAAATATATAAAAATAAGCCTAAAAGGGATGAAATAAAAGAAATAACTAAAAAAGATATATTAGCATTTGTATTGACAATAATAGTTGTAATATTAATAGGAGTAGCTTTATGGTTTATACCATTTACAAATGGTTGGATGAGAGAATTGTTATTTGAAAATCCACTTTTTAACATTTTAGGAAATTTCATTTCCTAAAAGTTAAAAAGCAAAATTGCACAGAAAAATTGCATAGCAATTTTTCGCGTCGACAAATCTTTATGCTTCTTGTTAGACCTCAATTAATGTTACTAAATTAAAAATAGAAAATGTCTAAAGAAGCTAGATTTGTCATAATTAGATTGGAGGGTTATTTTCTTAAAATGTACAAATAAAAGGAGGAATAGATATGCACTATGCAGATATAAAAAAAGCAGATGTAGCAAATGGATTAGGAGTTAGAGTTTCTGTGTTTGTTAGTGGATGTAATCATCATTGTAAAAACTGTTTTAATCAAGAAGCATGGGACTTCAATTATGGAAAAGAATTTACAGAAGAAGAAATAGATAAAGTTATTAAAGAAATGGATCATCCATATGTTTCTGGATTATCATTACTTGGTGGAGAACCACTTGAACATGTTAATCAACAAGGACTTTTACCACTACTTAGAAAAGTAAAAGAAAAATTTCCAGATAAAAATATTTGGTGTTATACAGGTTATACATTTGATACAGATGTTATGGATAAAATGTGTAAAAATTGGGAAGAAACACCAGAATTGTTATCATATTTAGATGTTATAGTAGATGGCAAATTTGAAGAAGATAAAAAAGACATAAAATTGAGATTTAGAGGCTCAAGTAATCAAAGAATAATAGATGTTCCTAAATCATTAAAAGCAAAAAAAGCTGTATTGTTTGAATTTTAACTTCCCAGCTATTGACAATAATAATCCTTTAATGTATAATAATAACGTTATAAAGGGTTATCCCACATACAGTTTTCGTATGGACCGGAAGGAGGGGAATAAATAATGTCAGAGATAAAAGTTAATAATGGTAATATAGAAGATGCACTAAAAAGATTTAAAAGACAATGTGCAAGAAATGGTGTACTTCAAGAAGTACGTAAAAGAGAACACTATGAAAAACCTAGTGTAAAAAGAAAGAAAAAATCAGAGGCAGCAAGAAAAAGAAAATTTTAATAAAAAAGGATTGGATTGGAAGTTAAAGGATGTAAATTACATAGACTTCCAATTTTTGTTTTAAAATTTTGACTAATTAATGTTTATATATGAGTATTTTATAATTCATAGTTATTATAATAATATATAAGGCAAATAATATATTTATATATTTTTCCGTAATCCCCATTCAAGAAAATGTAATTCACATTCGTTCAAACATTTTCTAGAAAGGTCCCCACAATATACTTCAAAATATTTAAATATATTATTTGCTGATATATAAAATATGTAGATAGCTGTAAATTATATATAAGTATAATATAAATATTAATTATTACAAATTTAATATATAAAATTTCAAAAATAAGTGTATAATATAAATATTAGGAAAAAATTAAGAAGGAGGAAAAGTTATGCAATATAAAGAAAAAGAGATAAAAAAAGGAATTAAATTTCATAAAATTTCTACAGATAAATTTAAAACAAATCTAATAGCTGTATTTTTAACTACAAAATTAACAAGAGAAAATGTAACTAAAAATGCTCTAATTTCAACAATACTTAGAAGAGGTTCTAAAAACATGAACACTCAAGAAGAAATAAGTAAACAAATGGAAGAAATGTATGGGGCAGGTTTTGATTGTGGATTAGATAAAACAGGAGATAATCAAGTTCTAAAATTCTATATTGAAAATATAAATGATGAATTTATTCCTAAGCATAATGAAAATATGTTGAAAAGTGCTATTGAAAAGTTATTAGAAATTGTATTTAATCCATATACTGAAAATGCAGAATTTAAGAAAGAATATGTAGAACAAGAAAAAAATAATATAAAACAAAAAATTGAAGGAAAAATTGATAACAAAGCAAGATATGCATTAAATAGATGTATAGAAGAAATGTATAAAGATGAGCCTTTTGGTTTATTTAAATTTGGATATATAGAAGATTTAGAAGGAATAGATGCAAAAAATTTATATGAATATTATCAAAATTTAATTAAAAATTGTAAAATAGATATTTTTGTATCTGGTATAGTTCCAGATAATATTGAACAATTAATTGAAGAAAATGAAAATATTGCTAAGTTACAAGAAAGACAAGCAGATTATGTTATACCAGCAATTACTAAAAAAGAAACAAACCAAAAAGAAAATATTGTAACAGAATCAATGGAAGTAACACAAGGAAAATTAGTATTAGGTTTAGATATTAACTTGGAAAATGAAGACCAAAAATATGATGCCTTGCTATATAACAGTATTTTAGGAGGAACAGCAAATTCTAAAATGTTCCAAAATGTAAGAGAAAAAGCACATTTAGCATATGTTGCAAGTTCAAGTTATTCAAGACAAAAAAGTAATATATTTATAAATTGTGGAATTGAAATTGCAAATTATGAAAAAGCTTTAGAAATTGTAAAAAAGCAAATTGAAGATATGAAAAATGGAGAGTTTACTGAAGATGATATTCAAAATGCTAAAAAAGGAATAATCTCAACAATTGATCTAATAGATGATGAACAAGACACAGGAATCACTTACTATTTTGGACAAGAATTATCAGCACATAAAATAGGACCAGATGAGTATAAAGAAAAAGTTGAAAAAATACAAAAAGAAGATATTATAAAAATAGCAAATGCAATTTCAATAAATACTATATATTTCTTAAAAGATTAGAAGGAGGACAGATTAAATGCAAGTTATAGAGAATTTGAAGGTTAAAGAAAAAGTATATAAAGAAAAACTAGAAAATGGTTTAACAGTTATGATAATACCAAAACTTGGAATGAAGAAAAAATATATGATTTGGGGAACTCATTATGGGTCACTTGAAAATGAATTTGTAGTACCAGGTGAAGAAGAAAAAACAGTTGTACCAAATGGAGTGGCACATTTCTTGGAACATAAAATGTTTGAACAAGAAAATGGTACAAACAGTTTAGATGTATTAACTGCATTAGGAGTTGAGGCTAATGCATATACAACAAATGATCATACGGCATATTTATTTGAATGCACAGATAATTTTTATGAAGCTATGGATGAATTAATGGATTATGTACAACATCCATATTTTACAGATGAAAATGTTGAAAAAGAAAAAGGAATAATAGGACAAGAAATAATGATGTATGATGATTATCCTGAATGGAAGGTGTATTTAAATGCAATAAATGCAATGTATCACGAATGTCCTGTTAAAATAGATATAGTTGGAACAATTGAAACAATTAGCAAAATTGATAAAGAAGTTTTATATAAATGCTACAATACATTTTATAACCCATCTAATATGGTAATGGTTATATGTGGAGATTTTAAACCAGATGAAATATTAGAAGAAGTCAAAAAAAGACTAATTGACAAAAAATCAAATGGAGAAATAAAAAGAATATATCCAGAAGAACCAGAAACAATAGTACAAGAAAGAATAGAACAAAAATTAGAAGTAAGTATGCCACTATATACAATAGGAATTAAAGATATTGTTGCAGATAATTGTAATAAAAATAAAACTGAGATAGTAAAAAAACATATTGCAATAGAAATCATATTAAATCTAATATTAGGAAGAAGCTCAAGACTATTCCAAGAGCTATATAAAGAAGGAACAATCTTTGCTGGACCAGGATTAAGTTATGAATTTACAAATATATATGCACATATATTAATAGATGGGCAATCAAATAATCCTGAAAAGGTTTACGAAGAATTTAAAAAAGAAGTTAAAAACTTTAAAGAAAATGGAATAAATGAAGAAGATTTTGAAAGAATTAGAAAAATGATTTATGGTGGATATGTTAAAGAATATAATGATGTAACTGACATATCTAGAATGTTTTTAGCAGATTATTTTAAAGGAATTAATAGCTTTGATTATTTAGATGAAATTGAAAGTGTATCAAAAGAATATACAGAACAAGTACTAAAACAGGTTTTTAAAGAGGATAAGATGGTACTTTCAATTGTTGGCTAATTTAAAGGCATATTAAATAGATTATTTATCAATTTAATATGCTATTTTTAAGTTATAGGAAACTGCATTTCCTATAACTTAAAAAACAAAGATACACAGAAAAATTGCTATGCAATTTTTCGCGACAACAAATCTTATACGCTTCTTGCTAGACCTTAAATTAATATAATAAATGTTAAGAAAAGAGAAAAGGTCTAGCGAAGCTAGATTTGTTCAATTTAGAAACTTATGAAAAATATAGTAATTTTCATGAAATTATGTTATACTATTAAATAGGAAAAGGAGAGTGATAGAAATGATGTATCCTTATTGCAAATATGCTGATGAAACAGAGGTTGTTTTTTCACATATTATGAAGAATGAAAAAGGAGAAGAAATTATACATGTGCATTTTGAAAGACCAACTGAGAATGGCTTTGATAGTGTGAGATTTGAACTTCCAAGTTGTAAAATATTATATAAAGATGGCAATTATACGGATGAAGAAATAGAAATGTTTAAAACAGTGGTGGAAAGAGGATTACCATCTTTTTATAGATGGGCAAGACAAGGAGGGATTCTTAGTGCCTAATGTATTAGAAATTATGCGGATATAAAATTTATTTTTGGTCAAATGAAAATAATGAGCCTATTCATATACATATTTCAAAAGGGAAGCCAACATCAAATTCCACAAAAGTATGGCTAACTAAAAGTGGAGGATGTATTTTAGCAAATAATAAAAGTAAAATTCCAAGTAAAGAATTAGGAGAGTTATTAGAAACAATAGTAAATAATTATTTTTATATAATATCAGAGTGGAAAAAACATTTCCCAGATCAAGAGGTTAGATTTTATTGCTAATATTTCTTATAGATATATGAAAGTGAAAAACAAGTCGATTTTTTCTATACAATGAAAAAATTAAAAGAAAAATATACAAATAAAAAAATGTAGAAAAAACAGTAAGAAATTATGAAAAGATTTTTTGCTGTTTTTATATGTTTTTTAATGTCGAAAAATATATAAAACTGTCATACGAAAGTTGATAAAAAGCATTGAAAATACTTGACTTGAGGAATTTTATGTGGTAATTTATAAATATACGGAAGATAAATAAAAGAAAAGGAGAGATGAGGTATGTTAAATGATGAAATTTGTAAATTAAGAGATAAACTAAATAAAAGTATTGAAAAAGGAGAAGACTATAGTAAAATTTATCAATTAAGTGTTGAATTAGATGAATTAATTGCTAAGTATTACACAAATAATAATAAAAAAAAACTGGCTTGGATGCCCATGTAACTGAAGCAAAGGAAAATTAAAACCTCTTAAACTAGAAAGTTTAGGAGTTTTTGTTTGCAATTAAGTATGAGAGCTTTGAAAATCACTTGATTTTTAGTAAATTATATAGTAAAATTGGACTAGTGGGAGTGATGAGATTAAGAGTATTTTGCTTAGACACAAGAAAGCGAGGTAAAAGAAATGAAAAAATTGCCTTATGGAATAAGTAATTATGAAGAGTTAGTAGAAGATGGTTATTATTATGTAGATAAAACAAAATATATAGAAAAACTAGAAAATTTAATGGAAAAAAGAATAATGTTTTTGAGACCAAGAAAATTTGGAAAAACATTATTTACAAGCATACTAGAAAATTATTATGATATAAAAAAGGCAGATAAATTTGATAAGTTATACGAAGATACATATATAGGAAAAAATCCAACAAAATTGAAAAATAGTTATCATATATTAAGATTTAACTTTTCAGGAATAGATACTTCAACAGAAGAAGCGACAATGAAAGGATTTAAAAGTAAAGTAATTGTGGCTATAAAAGTATTTGTAGAAAAATATGGGCTAGACTTTTATATAAATGAGGAAGATGAAACTGAAAATATATTAGATAATTTAATAAAGGCATTTAGTATTCAAAGGGCAGAAGACAAAATATATGTGATTATAGATGAATATGATCATTTTGCAAATGAATTGTTAGGATTTAATACAGACCAATTTAAAAGTTTGGTATCAAAAAATGGAAAAGTAAGAAAATGGTATGAAATATTAAAAGAAGGAACAGAAAGTGTAATAGATAGGATATTTATAACCGGAGTAGCACCAATAACTTTAGATAGTTTAACATCAGGATTTAATATATGCTCAGACAAGACAACAGATAGAAATTTAAACGAAATGTTAGGATTTACAGAGGAAGAGTTAATACAAATAATGGAAAGCCAAAACATTTCTAAAGAAAAACAAAAAGAAATATTACCAATAATGAAAGAAAATTATGATGGATATAAGTTTTCATTAAAAGCAAGTGAAGATTTATATAATTCTAATATGTGTTTATACTTTTTAAAAGAGTATGTAACTTATCAAGAAATACCAGAACAATTAGTTGATATGAATATAGCAAGTGATTATAGTAAAATAGGGAAAATGCTTAATTTATGCAAAGGAGAAAATAGAGAAGATATTATAGAAAAGACTGTTTCAGGAGAGGGAATTTTAACTGAAATCATACAAAAATTTAATCCAAGTATGGAATTTGGAGAAACAGAATTAGTATCTATGTTATATTACTTAGGATATTTAACAATAACAGGTGAAAAATTAGGAAGAGCAGAATTAAAAATACCAAATAAAGTAATGAAAGAAATATATTCTGCCTATTTTTTAAAGATGATAGAGCAACAAACACAGATTACAATAGAACTTAAAGAATATAATGAAATTTTAGAAGAAATAGCATTAGAAGGAAAGATAGATAAAGCTGTTGAAATGTTACAAAAATATTTAAAAAATTTGTCAAATAGAGATTTTCAAAGATTTGATGAGAAATATGTAAAATTAATATTTTATAGTATAGCAATGAATTTAAAAATATATAATGTAAAATCAGAATTAGAAGTAGAAAGAGAATATCCAGATATAGTATTAATTCCAAAAGATAGAAGCAAGGGATATAATGCAATAATGATAGAGTTTAAATATTTAAAAAAGAGTGAAGAAAATAAAGTAGAAGAAAAACAAAAAGAAGCAAGAGAGCAAATAGAAAAATATGCGGCTACTGAAGAAATAAAAGAAATAGAAAAGATGAATAAATATACAATAGTAGTCGTAAATGATAAAGTATATATGGAAAAAGTAAAATAGGGACTTAAGGTAACTATTAAGTTATAAAATTATTATTTAAGAAAAATGTATTGTATTTTAGTGCAAAAAAATACAATACATTTTTTGGAAATAGAATACTTGATTTATGAAGGAACTTGAAAAATCACTTGATTTTTTTGGGAATTTGTTATATAATCTTTTGCCGAGAAAAGGGAAAATTAAGGAGAAAGATTATGATAGTTAATCCAAAAATAATAG
>CALXXH010000023.1 GCA_944392635.1 uncultured Clostridia bacterium
GAAAAAGGAATAGATGTAATAATTGCATCAGGAAGACCAATTGATTCAATAAAAACAATTGCAAATGAAATTGAAAGTAAAAAATTTTTTATCGCAGGAAATGGTTCTCTTATATATGATATCCAAAAAAATGAAATTATATATGAAAAATATCTAAAAAAAGAAAAAGTATTAGAAATAATAAAAATGTGTGAAGAAAACAGTATATCATATAATGTATACACAGAAAAAACAATACTTGCAACATCATTAAAACACAATGTATTATATTACTATAAAGAAAACCTAAAAAAACCAGAAGACAAACAAACACATATAAATATTGTAGAAAATATGTATGATTATATAAATAAAATGGATGGAGAAAAATTTTTAAAAATAACAATATGTGACGAAAACAGAAGTGTTTTTAATTCAATTATGAAAAAATTAAATGAAATAGGAGGAATAGAAGTATTAGAAGTATCACATATGTCAAGAAAAATAATACAACAAGGAACAGAAGAAATACCAATAGAGTACTATTATACAGAAATATCAGCAGAAAATGTCGATAAGTGGTATGCAATTGAATATCTAATTTCAAAATTAAATATAAAAAAAGAAGAAGTAATTACAATAGGAGATAATATAAATGACAAAAAAATGATACAAGAAGCAGGATTAGGAGTCGCAATGGGGCAAAGTACACCTGCAATTAAAGAAATTGCAGATGAAATAACAACTAGTAATGAAGAAGACGGAGTTGCGACATTTTTAGAAAAATTACGATAAATATTACAAAAATATTACAAAAATATGAAGTTTTTATAACACAGAGTAAATTCGTTGATTTTGAAAAAACTTTGAGTTAAAATATAAGAGATGGGTATTAAAACAAAAAATATAAATATAAGGAGGAATTTGTTATGGCAACAAATCCAATGCAAAGAAAAGCAAGAAATTCATTTTTATTAGGAATGTTAGTAATGTTATTAATTTCAGGAGTAGTTATAGCATTATTATTCATGCAATTATTAGGAAAAATGCAAGAAGAAAAAGAGGAATTAGCAAACAGTGTAAATGCATATGTGCTAAATCAAGATGTTAGGTCAGGTCAAGTAATTACAACAGACATGTTAACATTACAAACTGTAAATAGATCATTAGTACCAAGTAATGCAACAAGTGATTTGAGCGTAATTCAAAACTATGCATTACAAGATAAAGAAGGAAATGATATATATACAAAATATAATAGTAACAATGAGCCACAACTATATATAACAATAGATGGAACAGAATATGAAGTATATCAAGAAGAAGAAACAGACAACTACTATTACAATGCAAGAAACAATGAAAAACAATATTTAGAATTAAATAGCGTTCCATTAGTAGCAAAAGTTGATATGAATGCAAACACATTAATCACAACAGAACTATTAAGTAAAAGTGATAATGTAGTACAAGATGATGTTAGAAAACAAGAATATAACATGCTTGTTTTACCAGTGGATTTATCAACAGGCGATTATGTAGATATACGTTTAATGCTTCCATCAGGACAAGATTATATAGTCGTAGCTAAAAAAGAAGTTGAAATACCAGTTATAGGTGGAGTAGATTCAGCAGACACTATATGGGTTAATTTATCAGAAGATGAAATATTACATATGAGCTGTGCGATAATAGATGCATATCAAATTACTGGAGCAAAACTATATGTTGCTAAATATACAGAAGCAGGAATGCAAGCAGCAGCTACACCAACATATCCAATAAATGAAAGTACATCTAGATTATTGGAAAATGATCCAAATATATTAGATAGAGCTATGGAAGAAATAAGAGCAAGATATTCAAACACTGATGGAGCAACATTAAGAAATGAATATATCAACAGTGTTATAAACAATCAAGGAGAACAATCACAAACAAATATACAAACAAATATGCAAGAAAGCATTACAAATTCAAAGAACTCAAGACAAGAATACTTAGATTCATTATCAGCAGCAGCAACAACAACGACAACAACAGCACAATAAAAAAAGGAGAAGAATGTATAAATGAAGAAGATAGGGTTTATAGGCGCGTACGATAAAACAGACTTAATTTTATATGTCTCTAAAATACTAACTACTATAGGGAAAAAAGTATTAGTAATAGATTCAACAGTTAATCAAAAGGCAAGATATATTGTACCAGTTATAAACCCTACAGTAGAGTATGTCACAGAATTCGAAGATATTGACATAGCAGTAGGATTCAAAAATGTGGAAGACATAAAAAAATATTTAGGTTTAACAGAAGAACAAGAAATGGAATATGACATTATATTAATAGACGTAGATAATATAGAAGGATTCAAAAGTTTTGAATTAGAAAATGCACAAAAAAATTACTTTGTTACATCATTTGATAATTACTCATTAAAAAAAGGATTAGAGATTTTAAGTGAGCTAAAAGAAGTGGTAAGCTTAACTAAAATCCTATTTTCAAGAGAAATATTAAAAGAAGAAGATGACTACTTAAATTTCTTGTCACTAGGATATAAAATAATATGGAATGAATATAGAATATATTTTCCAATAGAAAATGGAGATTTAAGTGTTATATATGAAAATCAAAGAGTAGCAAAGATAAAATTCAAAAAATTGAGTGTACAATATAAAGATGGATTAGCATATATTTCGGAAGAAATATTAGGAGATGTTAGTCAAAATACAATTAGAAGAACTATAAAAGCTATTGAAAAAGGAGTATAAAAATGCCAATTGTAACTTTTTGGAGCAGTGGAAAACAAGAAACAGGAAAAACAGTATCTATAGCAGCTATCGCTACATACATGGCAATAGAACATAATTATAAAATATTAATTGTATCTACAGGATTTGGAGATAAAACTCTAGAAAGATGTTTTTGGAAAGAAAGAAAAAAGACAAAAAATCTAGGACTATTTGGACCAAACACAAACATTGCTATGGAAGAAGGAATAGATGGCTTAACTAAGATAATGAAAAGTAATAAATTATCACCAGAAAATATTACTAACTATACAAAAATTATATTTAAAGATAGATTAGAAGTATTACAAACATATAAAGGAAGTTCCAGCGAATATAAAGAATTATCTAGAATGTATATTGATATAATAAAACTTGCAAATAGCTATTATGATTTAGTATTAGTAGATTTAGATAAAGAAATAGGAGAAGATATAGAAAATCAAATACTACAAGAATCAGATTTAATAGTATCAACTTTAAATCAAAGATTAGTAGCAATAGATGACTTTTTAGAAATAAAACAAAAAAGGCCAATATTTAATGTAAAAAAGACATTAATTCTAATTGCAAGATATGATAGATTTTCTAAATATTCAATAAAGAATATTTCAAGATATATGGGAGAAAAAAACAATGTTTCAACAATTCCATATAACACATTATTCTTTGAAGCAACAGAAGAGGCAAAAGTTCCAGACTTCTTTTTAAGACTTAGAAGAGTAGGAGAAGATGACAGAAACGGTTTCTTTTTAGAAGAGGTTGGAAGAACAGTAGAAAATATAGTATATAGATTACAAAACTTACAAATGAAGATGTAAAAAGTAAGGAGGTAAACTAAATGACAATAACAAACATCATATTAATACTAGTAGTATTAGCAATAGGTGGATATGTTATATATTACAGTATCAAAAAGAAACAGACAGCCGAGGTAGAAACACAAATAGATGTTGATGATAAAACATATACAATAGAAAAAATGATAGAATTTGTCAAAAAAAGATTAGATGAAATAACAAAAATAAATCTTTATGACATTGGACTATCAGAAGAGGAATTAAAAAGAAGGAAAAATAAAAAATATGAATTAAAGAAAGCATTAAAAGGTTGTACATATGGAGATGTTAATGATAAAAAATATGTAAAGGAATTGATATTTGATTTACTAGAAAAAGAATATGGAGTAACAGAAAGCAATATATCAAAAGCAATTCCATTTGATATACCATCCTTACTAACAGCGCAAGACAAATTTGATATTTTAATATATGTATATAAAAAAGAATTTGCATATGAAGCTTTAACTGAGTTGATAAAAAAATATAATTTAGCAGAATTAAAATATTTAAATGGAGAAACAAAACCTTCATATGCAATAACAGCACATGAAATAGAGGAAATTTACGAAAAAGAAAACGTAACACTAAGTTTTGCTGATAAATTGGCAGTAGTAGTACAAAGAATATATCAACATTATAAAGGATACAGCAGTATAGATGAAGTAAGAGATATGAACATAGATGGAGTATCTGGTGGTGTATCAGGACTTCCTGAAAGTTTTTTAAGTCAAGTAGCACAAACAGATGGAGATTACTTAAATCAAGTTGCAGAACACAAAGTGCCAAGAGCATGTGATAGTATATGGATATTCTTCCAAGGTAAATCAATACGTTTAGCATTCCTTTCATTTGGAACAGAAGCTGAACTAAAAAGAGTATGTCAAAATATATATAAATACAACAACCCAGGACAATTATCAGACACAAATGGATATAAAATCAATGAAATGAAAGATGGTTCACGTGTAGTAGTTGTTAGACCAAGTTTCTCAGAAACATGGGCATTCTTCGTAAGAAAATTCGACGTTAAACGTTCAACACTAGAGCAATGGTTCAAAGGAGAAGTTGGTAGTGATGAATCAATAGAACTATTAAAATTCTTAGTAAAAGGAGCAAGAATCATATCAATCACTGGTGAGCAAGGTTGTGGTAAAACAACAATGCTTATGGGAATGATAGAAAATATTTATGAAACAATGAACATCCGTGTTCAGGAAACTGCATTCGAGCTTCACTTAAGAAAAATTTATCCAACAAGAAACATCTTAACATTTAGAGAAACAGAAACAATATCAGGACAAGAAGGATTAGACGTTCAAAAGAAAACTGACGGTTCTGTTAATATCATCGGAGAGGTTGCAACTGACCCCGTAGCTGCTTGGATGATACAAGCTGCCCAAGTTGCATCAAAATTTACATTATTTACACACCATGCTAAAACATTTCCAAACTTAGTTACAGCATTAAGAAACTCAATGTTAAGAATTGGACAATTCAACAATGAAAAAACGGCAGAAGAACAAGTTGTACAAGTATTAAACTTTGATATACATTTAACAAAAGACTTTAGAGGAAAAAGATATGTAGAAAGAATAACAGAATGTATACCAGTAGAAGAAAAAAATGAATATACATTTGATCATAGAAAAGAAAAAACACTAGAAGGAAAATTTGACAAATTTTTTGACAATGCAACACATTATTTTGAAAAAGTTACAGATAGAAAATTATATACATATAGAAATATACTAGAATATGTAGATGGTGAATATGTAATAACAAATCCAATAACTGAAAATAACTTAAAAGAAATGAGAATGAATATGGATGAAGCAGATGCAGAAGCATTTGATAAATTCGTAGAAAGACATTGGGGAAATCAACTAAGACAAACAGTAGAAGTAAATGCAGAACCAGTAGTAAACACACCAAAAAGAAGAGGCCGTCGCCCTAAAACAGAAATATAAAAAGTAACTAGCCTAGAAAAAGAATAATCGCTAGTTCACAAGGGAAAGGGATGTTTCTTATCCCTAAAGGAATACTTAAGATAAAGAAGCGTCCCTTGTCAAACTAGTAAAGGAGGTGCTAAAGCAAGTGGATAATACAATAATATATTACATCATGGGTGGAGCAGCAGGAGCCTTTGTACTAATAGTCCTTATATACTATATATTATCTAAAAAAATGCAGAAATCTGAATATAAGAGAATACAAAGACTACAAGAGGGAACAAAAGAAAATAGATTCTCAGCTGAAGTACTATTTCAAAAATTATATCTAACATATATAAAAATACCATTTTTAAAAAGATATGTTTTAAAATTAAGAAGAAGACTAGAAATAATAAATGTAGATGACGAATATGCAACAAGAAAAGGAACAGCTAAAATTTTAACAAAAACACTTGTAATTTTAGTACCAGTAATAATTATTACAATAATGATTACATATACAAATTATTTATTAATGTTCATACTTTTAATGTTTGAAATCTTTATGATAGATACATTAATAGATGGTTCTGTAGACAAAATAGATAATACCTTATTAAAAGAACAATTAGACTTTTTCTCAGAAATTAGACATGCATATCATGAATACAACATGGTCGAAGAAGCAATATACCAAGTTGCACAAGATGATGAAAAAAATGTTTCAAGACAGGGAGAAAAAATCTATGAAATACTAATATCAGATGATCCAGAGACAGAAATAGAAAAATATTATGATATAGCACCTAATAGCTTTTTAAAAGAATTTGCAGGAGTTTCATATCTAACAAAAGAATTTGGAGATAGAAAAGTAGAAGGAGCATCATTATATCTAAAAAACGTAAATAATATAACACAAGAAATGCAATTAGAAATATTAAAAAGAGATAAGTTAAATTATGTATTTCAAAGTTTATCAGTAATTTCAATTGTTCCAATACTATTACTAGAACCACTAAAAAATTGGGCAATAGACAATTTCTCATTTACAGCAAGTTGGTATCAAGGGAAATCTGGTATGATAGTACAAATATTAATATTATTAATAACTTTCATATCATATATACTAGTTAGAAAATTAAAAGATAATGGATCAACAGCAATAAACACAAAAAATACAGAAAATCCATGGCAAGCAAAACTATATAAACATAAAATAATTAAAAAGATAGTAGACTTATTTATACCAAAACAAGGAACAAAGGAATATAGAAAAGTAACACAATTATTAAAAGATGCAGCATCACATTTAAAAATGGAATGGCTTTATATAAATAGAATATGCCTATTTATAGTAACATTTTTTGCATCAATTGCAATATTTGCACAACTACATGCAGTAGCAATAAACTATATTTATACAGAGCCGACTACAGATTATGACATAATAGGTGGATTATCGGAAAAAGATGAAGAAAAGGCTATGGAACTAACAGAACAGGACAACATAATATTAGACCAATTTAAAGGGAATTTAAATGTAACTGATGAACAAATAAGAATGGCAGTTGAAAGATTACCATATTATGATGGAGAAGAAGAAGCTGAAATAGATAAGGCAGTAGAAAGAATAAGAGAAAAATTAGACATAATTAATAGTGAATATATGCAATGGTTTGAAATATTATTAGCATTTGTATTTGCGATAATAGGATATATGGCACCAATTTGGATATTAATATTCCAAGTAAAAATGAGACAACTAGAAATGGAAGATGAAGTAATGCAATTCCAAACAATCATCTTAATGTTAATGAGAATAGAAAGAGTAAATGTTGAAATAATTTTGGAATGGCTAGAAAGATACTCTAATATATTTAGAGAACCAATTTCAAGATGTGTTAATAACTACGAAGCTGGTGCATGGGAAGCATTAGAACAAATGAAAGACGAAGTTAGTTATACACCATTAATAAGAATTATAGAGAGCTTGCAAGCAGCAGTTGAAAAGATTCCAATTACAGATGCATTTGATGAATTAGACTCAGAAAGGGATTATTATCAAGAAAAAAGAAAAGAATCAAATGAAAGACTTATAAAAAGAAAAGGAATGATAGGAAAGGCAATAGGATTTGCACCAATGGTATGTATGTTTGTTGGATACTTGATTATACCACTAGTATTTATAGGATTAACAAGTATGTCAAGCTCATTTACATCAATGACTTCAATGCAACAATAAAATCATAATACATTAATACTAATATAAAATTACTAGAAAGGCATGTGAAGAAAAATGGAAAATGCATCAAAAGCGTTAATAATGGCAGGAAGTGTATTAATTGCATTAATGATAATTGGAGCCCTCATTTTGATGTTTTCCAATTTATCAAGCTATCAAGAAACTGACGTAAGAGGTGAAAGAAGTTCTCAAGTTGCAGCATTTAATAGTGAATATGAAACATATAATCGTGCAGATGTAAGAGGAAGCGAACTATATTCATTATTAAATAAAGTAATAGATTATAACAGAAGAGAAACAACACAAGGAACAGGTTGGTCAGATCAAGGACAATATTTAGCATTTGAACCAATGGAAATTCAGTTTACAATAGATATTTCACAATTAGCAATTGATGGAAGAAATAGACTGTTTACAACTAGTATTCAAACATCACCTAATACATATACAGTTAGTGAAAATCAAAATAGATTTGAAAATAGTATAAAAAGTACAATTGACACTTTAGAAAATACATATGGACAAGATTCACTAACAAGACTAACATCAAATATATCAAGAATATTTATTAGTGATTCTTCAACAGACCAACAAAAACAAACAGCAATTGAAACATTTAATAGATACTCAGGTAAAAAAAATATAACTAGTTGGGACGACATAAAAGAATCAACAGCAAATACTTCTGGATCAATTAGATACCAGATATATCAATATTATGAATATATACAATTTAAAAGGGCACATTTTGATAGCAAAAATGCAGAATATAATAATAAAACAGGAAGAATAGTAAAAATGTATTTTGAATTTACAGGAAAATTTAATTAGAGGTAAGATATATGGAAAATGCATCAAAAGCATTAATAATGGCAGCAGGTGTTTTAATAGGAATAATGATACTATCTCTTGCAGTATATCTATTTGCAACATTTGGGGCAACATCTGCTGAAGCACATAGACAAAATGAACAAAGTAGAATAAATCAATTTAATACACAATTTACTTCATATGAAGGAAAAAGTAATATAACAATATATGATGTAATTACTTTAGCAAATCTTGCAAAAAACAGTAATGAATATTATGGTCTAACATCATCAACTGATAGTAACTACTATATTACTGTTAATGCAAACTTGCAAAGTGGATTTAAAGCAGGATTAGAAAAATACACTGATGAACAATTTCAACAATTAATAATATCAGAAATGAATAACTTAGAAGACCAAGCAGATCCAGAAACAGGAGGAACAACTAAAGCATTACATAGGTATCAATGTACAGTAACAATAAATCAAAATACACAATTAGTCAAAACAGTAAACTTTAATTAACCCTATGCAAAGGAATGTTAGAAATGAAAAAGATAGCAATATTTTTTCTAATAATAATTATTATTGTAGTAGGAATGTCATACATTTATTTAAACTACAAAGCAAATTATTATGAAGCTAAAAAAGAAAATAACCAATTTGAAAGTTATTATAACCAAGAATTTTATGGAGCAGATGTAGTAACATTGATTAACAAAGCAGTAGACAATAATTTAGCAAACAATGTTCAAAGAGACAAAAAAGGAAAATACATAGAAAATGAAACAAATTCAATTAAAATAGATTTAAAAATGCTAGATAATGATAAAACTTATGATATGGAAACAATATATGCACGGTGGTATGGACAAGTTTATCCAATACTACAATGAAATAAAATTTAAATGCACACGGAATAGAATATCATGAGTCTAGTGGAAAAGTGAAATATATGCTTATAGAACAGATTACAGAATAAATTTTAATTTAAGTTATTAAAGTTACTAATAAAAAATATTAGTAAAAATATATATAAATAAAAACAAAGGAGGAGGTTAATATGGAGAATGCATCAAAAGCATTAATCATCGCAGGAGCAATATTACTTGCAATTTTAATTATATCATTGGGAATTATGATATATAACCAAGCATCAGGAGTTGTAAACAATAATGCAATGAGTGAGGTAGATATAAACTCATTTAATCAAAAATTCACACAATATCAAGGAAGCAACATAAGAGGAGCACAAGTAAATTCATTATTAGATCAAGTAAGAACAAACAACATTAATTACCAAGATGACTCATCAAGACAAATTGCTATCAAATCAGCTCTTACAGGTGGTGAAGGAACTGAAAATGTTATAGGAGGAAGTAGTACATATACTAAAGCACAAACAGGAACAACATATACAGTTACTTGTAATATGGATTCAAAATCAGGATTAGTAAACAGTATAACTATAAAAGCAAATTCTTAGTAAGTAGAATATGTAAAAACATATAAAAATAATTATAAAAATATTTAACAAGTAGAAATATAAAAGGAGGAATTAATATGGAGAATGCATCAAAAGCATTAATCATCGCAGGAGCAATATTACTTGCAATTTTAATTATATCATTGGGAATTATGATATATAACCAAGCATCAGGAGTTGTAAACAATAATGCAATGAGTGAGGTAGATATAAACTCATTTAATCAAAAATTCACACAATATCAAGGAAGCAACATAAGAGGAGCACAAGTAAATTCATTATTAAATCAAATATTAACAAATAATGTAACAAATCAAGACGATGCTTCAAGACAAGTTACTGTTAGTGTAACTGCAACATCATGGCAAACAGGAACTAAGCCATCAGGAACAATTACAACAGGTGGTTATGCAGAAGCATTAACAGGAGAAACATACAAAGTTACATGCACAATGGATTCAAATTCAGGATTGGTAGATACAATAACTATAGCAGATTAATAAAAAAAAGGAGTGATTACTTATGGAGAATGCAGCAGATGCATTAAAAATGGCAGCAGCCGTATTAATATTTGTAGTGGCATTGTCCATAAGTATCAATGCCTTTGGAGAAGCAAGAATAACTTCAAGAATGATATTAGATTATAAAGATAGGGAATATGATTATACATATGTAGATGATAATGGAGGAACTACAGAAAGAATTGTAGGATTAGACAGTATAATACCTTCAATATATAAAGCATATAAAGAAAATTATAAAATAGTATTTGCAAGTCCTATTACAGGATTTGATGCAAATGAAGGAATATATCAGAAAGTAAATGCAGGTGCATCACCTACACCTGTATGGAAAATTGACTTACAGAATGAAGTTTTAGGAACAAATACACAAAAAGAGCAATTCATAATGGCAATATTATATGGAGATGGTTATTCAGATTTTACAACTGTAAAAAATGAATTTGAAAACGATTTAGGAATAATCTTGAATTCTGAAGGAATTTATGATAAAATAAATAACAGAAGAGCTAGTATTGGAATTGGTTTGAAAGAAAGTCTAGGTATATATTATCAAGAAGAAGCTCCAGGTGAAAGTGGAGTAGCACCAGATCCAGATAGTGTACCAGATGCAAACAAAACAACCAAAAGAGTAATAACATATTCAGAACCATAACCAATACCATAAAAATATTGTTAAGGTTTTAAATAAAAACCTATAAGGAGGAAAAAATGGGAGATACATTAATTACAGTAATTGCCATAGCACTAGCAGCAGTTTTAATGTTTGTGTTTCCACTAATGACAATGTCTGATAGAACAGATGATGTTTCACAATTAGCAGTAGAAACAGCAACAACAGAATTTGTGGATGATGTAAGAACAACTGGAAAGTTATCTATGGACAAATATAGTCAATTTGTAGAAAACATTTCATCAACAGGAAATAGTTATGATGTTGAAATGGAGTTACAAGTATTAGATGAAAATCCAGGAAAGAAAACAACACAAGCAGAACCAAATAAAATAGGCGAAAATGTATATTATACAATGTATACATCACAAATATTAGACACAATTAACCCAAGTAGTGGAGTAACAAAAACATTAGCATTAAAAGAGGGAGATATTTTTTCTACTAGTGTTAGAAATACAAATTCAACAATGTCACAACAACTTAAAAACTTCTTTTATTCTGTAACTGGAAATGATACATACACAATTGCAGCAGAACATGCTGGTATAGTAACAGCAAATGGAGCTGGAAATTAGATATACTAGAGAGTGTGTCCTATAATATGAATTTTTAGCCGACAGACAATTAGGAAACTGGATGGTATATTGAATTCATATTATAGGACATATTCCATTATTATATTATTTATTATTAAAAAACTAATCTTAACAAAGGAAAGAGAAGTATGAAAATACAAAACTTAGCAGTAATATTCATAATTATAGTATTACCTATTTCAATGGTATTAACTGTATATGTACAAAATCAAGTGCAAACATTACAATTACAGGTGTCATATGATACAAAATTAACAAATGCAACATATGATGCTTTAAAAGCATTCCAATTAAACACTGTAAATAGTAGCACTTCAGATTTAGCAAACTCGAAATTAAGAGATATTGAAGCATCTGTAAATTCATTTTTTAATTCAATAGCCAGTAATTTTAACATGTCAGGATATAATAAAGATATATTAAAAGAATATGTACCAGCAATCGTATATACAATGTATGATGGTTATTATATCTACTCACCATTTACAAATACATTAACATCAGAAGATTATCAACCAGGAGTATCTACATATCAAGATGGAGAAAAAATATCAGGATTAAAACCATATATTTTCTATAGTTGTAGATATATAAAAGGTGGAACAGATGTTGTAATAACATATACAATGGATAATTATATTACAGTACAAGGGACAGTTGAAGGTGAAGGTGCAGTATATAGATATGGATATTTATTAGATAATGTAGGAGGAAGTTATGACCCATCTACAGGATCAAATAGCACAACATATAGATCAATTCCAATAGAAACGGAAGAATTAAGCGAATATATAGATGATACAAATCAAGCAAGATATACTAAAATAAATGGAGTAAAATATTATTTAGATGAATCAAATGGTACTTGGTATTCACTTTTAAATGGTCAAAGAACATACCAAGGGGATGACGTAGACTATAAGACAACAAACGATGCAGGAGTTAGATATTACCAAGAAGCAAAAGAATTTACTGATTGGATAAGAAGTACAAATTTAGTTAATTTAACTACAAATGATGCAGTTTATGAAGATGGAAATACAACAAAAGTAGATGATGATGGTGTATCAAAAACACTTGCACAAAAAGAACAATGGGGAAATGAAAAAATATTCCAAGATAGATCTGGAATTTCAATAGAAGATCCCAATTCTAATTTTAATGAACATAGATTACAAGTAATAAGATATTCAATTGAAAGAAATTTATCAATAGCAATTGCGAACTATAACAAATATGATGGAGGAATATCTACAAATTTTCAAATGCCAGAATTAGAAGAATATGAATGGGAAAAAATATTAAACAATGTTTCAATAATTAGTTTTATGCAAGGACTAAGTATTGGAGGAAAAGTATATAATGGATATTCTATTGTAACAAACACTAAAACAGAAGAGGTAGTAAATCTTGATTCAATATATATAACAACACCAGATGGTCAATACTATAGAGCAACAGACACTAATTTATCTGGAACAAATAACAATTCTTCATATATAACCGGAGCATATTTCAATATCGATTTTGAAAGAAACTCAATAGTTCCAACAGATGGAACTGCAACTACATATTTCTATCCACATGGCGAAACAGGAAGTTATACAAGTATAGTTAACCAATCAGGAACAGACGATTTAAGTGGATACAATGGTAATATTTATGCATACATGGCAGATGCGTCTCAAGGACAAGGAGGAGAACTCGCAACAAAATATTTTACAGCATTAGGTAGAGAAAGGTATAGTATGTATAAAACAAATAATAATCCAGAATTATTAAAAGTAAATTTTGTTGATGAAACATATTATTCAGGAGAAATACAACCACATGGATTAGGAGATTTGAATGATGACGGAAATGTTGACATTTATGACTTAAGAGCATTAATGTATCATATAAATGGTAATACTGTAATAACAGATGAAGATACGTTAAGAAGATGTGATATTAATAATGATGGAAATATAAATGAAGACGATTTACGTTTATTACTAAGATATGTTAC
>CALXXH010000024.1 GCA_944392635.1 uncultured Clostridia bacterium
CTACAAGACAAGCTCCTAGATTTTCAGAAGATGGAGAAAAAGGAGAAGAAAAAGAATTAATACTAGAATTAAAACTACTTGCAGATGTAGGATTACTTGGATTTCCTAATGTAGGAAAATCTACATTCCTATCAGTTGTAACATCAGCAAAGCCTAAAATTGCAAATTATCACTTTACAACAATAGTTCCAAACTTAGGTGTAGTAAAAACAAAAGATGGAAATGGATTTGTAATAGCAGACATTCCAGGAATTATAGAAGGAGCAAGCCAAGGAGTAGGACTAGGAATACAATTCTTACGCCATGTCGAAAGAACAAGACTTTTACTACATTTCTTAGATGTATCAGGACAAGAAGGAAGAAATCCAGTAGAAGATTTTTATGCAATAAACAAAGAATTAGAAAAATATAGTGAAAAATTAAGTAAAAGAAAGCAAATAATAGTAGCAAATAAAATAGATGTTATACAAGGTGAAGAATTATTAAAACAAGTAGAAGAATTAGCTAAAAAAGAAAATTTAAAACTATTCAAAATATCAGCAGCAACAAAACAAGGAGTACAAGAACTAATTGACTATGTAACAGAAGAATTAAAGCAATTACCAAAAGAAGAATTAGTGGAAATAGAAGATAGAGTGGTTTATACTTTAGAAGACAAAAAAGACCAATGGAATATCAAAAAAGAAGATGGAGTATTTATAGTAACAGGAAAAGCAGTAGAAAGATTAATGGGAAGAATAAATATTGAAGACAATGAATCAATGTACTATTTACAAAAATGCCTAAAAAATATGGGAATAGAAGACAAATTAAAAGAAATGGGAGTATGTGAAGGAGATACAGTAATCCTAGATGGCTGGGAATTAGAATGGTATTAGGGGGAATGATTTATGGATAAAAAAAGAGAAGGTTATTTAGCATGGGATGAATATTTTATGGCAATTGCAAAATTATCTGCAATGAGAAGTAAAGATCCATCTACACAAGTAGGTGCATGTATAGTAAGTAATGATAATAGAATTTTATCAATTGGATATAATGGAGCACCAAATGGATTTGATGATGACAAATTCCCTTGGGGAAGAGATGGACAAAACTTAGATACAAAATATCCATATGTTTGTCATGCAGAGATGAATGCTATACTTAATTTTAGAGGTACTAAAAAAGATTTAGAAAATGCTAAAATATATGTAGATTTATTTCCTTGTAATGAATGTGCCAAAATAATTATTCAGTCAGGAATAAAAGAAGTAATTTATTTGTCAAATAAATATGCAGATGCCGAAAACAATATAGCATCACGAAAATTATTTGATGAATGTGGAGTTAAATATAGTAAAATAGACTTAAAAGGAGAAAGAAAAATAGAAATTGATTTGAAATAGATAATAATAAAGCAAGTATTACATTATATTGAAAAAATTTTGAATGTGATTGAAAAAAATTTAGAAATTCTTTAATAATTTCATGGAAAATGTTCGCGTCGAACGAAGTGAGGACTAAGTGAGAGCTGCCATAAAATTATTTTAGAAATTCTTAATTTTTGTATTGAGCCGAAAAATTTATGAAATATAATGTAATACTTGCTTATATATTGTTTTTTATTCAATTAAACTAATACTTTCTTCATTATAATACCATTTTCATCTTTATAATAATTTTTTCTAATACTAATATTTTTAAATCCAAATTTTTTATATAGATTAATAGCAGGAATATTTTTTTCATTTACTTCTAAAGACAAAGATTTCAAATTTGATTTATTACAAAGTAAAAGCAAATTTTCCAAAAGTAAACTACCAATCCCTTTATTTCTATAACCTTTCTTAACAACAATATTCATAATATCAGCTTCATCAATAAAAATCTTAATACCAGCAAAACCAACGATTTCATCATTAGATTCAATATCTTTAACAACAATATATTTAGAATTTTTACTTTCTAGCTCATCTTTTAAAATATTGTAATTCCAAAAATCATCAAATTCTAAACTCAAAATATCTTTTATACTTTTCAAATCATCAAGATTCATTCTATCAATTTTAATATTCATATAAATCCCTTCAATAAAGTTATTAATATTAACTTTTTCCTTTTCTTTCTTTTTCTTCTAACTGTCTTTGAGCTTGAGGTTTTTTCAAATATAGTGGTAAAATATTTCCAATATCAATATTTGAATTATAGTGAACTAAACCTGCAATACCTAAGCTATATGAATTTAAATCATTTAAATCAGTATTTCCAGCATCAAACTCATCATCAAATTTTCCATTTGAAAACATTTCTTTTATCTTATCTTTATATATTTTAGAACCATCACCAATAAAAACGATATTATCAGTATTTAAATTATCTGTGCAATAACTATCTAAAATAGATAGTGCACCATCAATACTTTCAGCTTGTGGTTCAATCAAGTTCTCAAAAACGCCATTTTTCTTTTCATATAAAGCAAAATAGCAATTATCATTTTTACAATCAATAATACTGCAGACATAAGATTTGTCATCAATTAAATTTTTTAAATTATATACCAAAGCCTCTAAAGAACTAATACCAATACAAGGAATATCTAAACTATCTGTAAAAGCCATAATTGATGCAACACCAATTCTAATTCCAGTAAAAGAACCAGGCCCTTTATCACATACTAATAAGTCAATATCCTTTATATCCAAACCAGTTTTCATAAATATATCTTGAACCATAGGCATTAAATTCTCAGCATGAGTCCTTCCTGTTTTAGCATCCAAAATACATATTAAATTTTCATTATCTAAAATAGAAACACCACAAATATCACTTGCTGTATCAATACTTAAAATTTTCAAAATAAACCTCCTAAAAAATTATTATCAAAATTACCAATAAATTCTATATTTAAAACCCTTATATTCTCATTATTATCATCTTTTTCAAAAGTTATATGAATATACCTATTTGGCAAAGCTTCTTTAATAATTTCTCCCCATTCAATTAAACAAACTCCATTTTCAAAATATTCATCTCCACCAATTTCATAAAACTCAGTATAGTCTTCTAGACGATAAACATCAAAATGGTAAATAGGGAAATTTTCTGTATCATATTCATTTACAATAGTGAATGTAGGACTAGAAATTTCATCCTCTAAGCCAAAAAAAGACAAAAAACCTTCAACAAATTTAGTCTTACCAGAACCAAGTTCTCCGGCTAAAACAACTACATCGCCTTTTTTTAAGTTATTTGCCAATTTCTTTGCAAAATTCATAGTATCAGCTTCACTATTAGAAACCAATTTGAAATTATTCATAATATCCTCCAACTGATATATTTTAAGAACAATAATATTATATAATAAAAAATAAAAAAATTCAATTAAAAGCCTTGATAAAATGCACAACTTGTAATATAATTGTAACGAATTTGTAATAAAAAGGACAAATTTAAAAGAAGGGAAGATAAAAATGTTTAAATTTGGTTTAGGACAAGATATTGGAATAGATTTAGGAACAGCAACAGTAATTGCATATGTAAAAGGAAAAGGAATTGTATTAAGAGAGCCATCTGTTGTTGCAGTAGATAACAACACAGGTGATGTATTAGCAGTTGGACAAGAAGCAAGAAGAATGCTTGGTAGAACACCTGGAAACATTGTTGCAACAAGACCTTTAAGAGATGGAGTAATATCAGACTATACCGTAACAGAAAAAATGTTAAAACATTTTATTAATAAAGTATGTGGAAAATTTATCTTTTCACCAAGAATAATGATTTGTATTCCTTCACAAGTAACAGAAGTTGAGAAAAAAGCAGTAATAGATGCAGCTTCACAAGCAGGAGCAAGAAAAGTATATTTAATTGAAGAACCAATTGCAGCTGCAATTGGAGCAGGTATAGACATATCAAAACCATGTGGAAATATGGTAGTTGATATTGGTGGAGGAACAACAGATATTGCAGTAATATCATTAGGAGGTTCTGTTGTTAGCACATCTCTAAAAGTTGCAGGAGATAGATTTGATGAATATATAGTAAAATATATTAAGAAAAAACATAATATAATGATTGGAGAAAGAACAGCAGAAGATTTAAAAGTAAATATAGGATGTGTATATCCAAAAATACAAGATACAGAAATGGATGTAAGAGGAAGAGATTTAATAACAGGATTACCAAAAACAGTAACAATAAAATCAAGTGAAATGTTAGAGGCATTAATAGAACCAGCAATGATGATAGTAGATGCAGTACATTCAGTTTTAGAAAAAACACCACCAGAACTTGCAGCAGATATTAGTGATAAAGGAATATATATGACAGGTGGAGGATGCTTAGTTGATGGATTAGATAAATTGTTACAAGAAAAAACAGGAATAAATGTAATGATAGCACAAGACACAGTATCATGTGTAGCATTAGGAACAGGAAAAGCACTAGATAACTTAGATGCTTTAGAAGGAAGAGGAAAATAATGTCGCATTGGAGTTGCTTCTCATGCGACATTGTTTTGCATTAATGAATAGAAAAATGCTAAATAAAAGGTAGGTAAATAAATGGAACAAATGAACAAGAAAAAAACAGTAGCATTTGTAACATTAGGTTGTAAAGTGAATCAATATGAAACAAATGCAATGATACAACAATTTAAAAATCATGGATATGAAATATTAGAACATAATCAAAAAGCAGATATATATGTAATAAATACTTGTACAGTAACAAATATGTCAGATAGAAAATCAAGACAAATGATAAGAAGAATGAAAGAACAAAACAAAGATGCAATAATAGTTGCTTGTGGATGTTATGTTCAAGTTGCTAAAAAAGAAATAGAAAATATTGAAGAAATAGACTTAGCAGTAGGAAACAATGAAAAAAGTAATATAGTAGAAATGGTAGAAAATTATAAAGAAAAAACTGCAGTACAAGATGTAATGCAACAAAAAGAATTTGTGGATTTAGGAGAAGTAACATATACATCAAAAACAAGAGCAGTTATCAAAATACAAGATGGATGTGATAGATTTTGCTCATATTGTATAATACCATATGCAAGAGGTAGAGTAAGAAGTAGAAAACCAGAAAAAATTATAGAAGAAGTACAAGATATAGCAAAAGAAGGAATAAAAGAAATTGTAATAACAGGAATACATATAGCATCATATGGAAAAGACTTTAAAGAAGAATATAAGTTAATAGACTTGTTAGAAAAATTAAATGAAATAAAAGGAATAGAAAGAATAAGACTAGGTTCACTAGAGCCATTACTAATAACAGAAGAATTTGTAAATAGACTAAAAAAACTAGAAAAAATATGTAATCATTTTCATTTATCACTTCAAAGTGGATGTGATGAAACACTAAAAAGAATGAATAGAAGATATACAACAAGTGGGTTCAAAGAAATAGTAAAATTGTTAAGAGAAAATTTTGAAGAAGTAATGTTAACAACAGATATAATAGTAGGATTCCCACAAGAAACAGAGGAAGAATTTAAAACAACATATGAATTTTTGAAAGAAATAAAATTCTATAAAATGCATGTATTTAAATATTCACCAAGAAAAGGAACAAAAGCAGCAGTAATGAAGGGACAAATAAATGGAAATATAAAAGAAGAAAGAAGCCAAAAACTAATCGAATTATCAAACAAGAATGAAGAAGAATATAACAAAAAATATATAGGAAAAACAGTAGAAGTCTTATGGGAAGAAGAAAAAAATGGATATTATCAAGGACATACCAAAAACTATATTCAAGTACATTGTAAAAAAGAAAGCGATATGAAAGATGAAGAAATAGAAAATAAAATAATAAAAGCTAAATGCAAGGAAATAAGAAAAGACTATATAGTAGTAGATATATAAATAGTAAATTGATAGATATAAAGGCAAAAATTAGAAAAATAGGAACAATGTAACAATTTTGTAATTATTATGTAACAAATATTTAATATAAAAATAAGCAAAAACACTTGATAAATAAAAAAATATATAGTATAAATAAATTAATAATTTGTGTAATAACTACAAAGGAGGAAAATAAATATGGCAGATTTAGGAGAAGAAAACAAAGTATCAGGAGTTTTCGGTGGAGTAGAAATAGAAAATATAGGAAATGAACCAGAAAATGCTGGAACAATTAGACAACCAGAAAACAACAAATTAGTAAAACAAGGATTCTGGAGCAAATTTAAAGCATTCTGGCTACAAGAAATCGACTGGAACAAAGAAATAAAAGTTGAATTAACACCATATCAACAAAAAGTAGAAGACGAAATCAACGAATTCCTACACCAAGAAATCACTTGGGAAAAAGTACATGACTTCTTATTCCAAGAAATCACATTTGGTAAAAAGAAAGAACAAGCATAATTTCACATTTGGAATGTTTCTTTTATGATGTTAATAATAAAAGTAAAATTGTGAATTTTTAGTAAATTAATAAAGAAGTATAGCAAAATGTAAAAAATTGTGCTATACTTTTTATGTTTTATAGGAGGCAAAAATTCATGACAAAGAGTAAAACAATTTTTGTGTGTAGTGAGTGTGGAAATGAGTCTAGTAAGTGGCTTGGTAAGTGTCCTGCTTGTAATAGTTGGAATACTTTTTATGAGCAAAAGGTAGTAGACACAAAATCTACAAGTAAATCTAAGGATATTAGGAGTAATAAACCACAAACTTTGAATTCATATGAGGCAAAAGAAACAATAAGAACTTCAACTGGTTTTGGAGAACTAGATAGAGTTTTAGGAGGAGGACTTGTTAAAGGTTCATTAGTTCTTCTTGGTGGAGAACCAGGAATAGGAAAGTCTACTTTGATTTTACAGATTTGTGATAAAATTAAAGGTGAAGGAAAAGTTTTATATGTTTCAGGTGAGGAATCAGCAGAACAGATAAAAATGAGAGCAGATAGATTAGGTATTAATAATGATGACATTCTATTTTTAGGAGAAACAGATATAGATGTAGTAAACCAAGCAATTATTGATATAAATCCAAAACTTGTAATAATAGATTCTATACAAACAATGTATTCACAAGAAATAACAGCAGCAGCACGGAAGTGTTAGTCAGGTAAGAGAAATTACATCTCAAGTAATGAGAGTTTGTAAATCAAGACAAATTACAACAATTATTATAGGACATGTGACAAAAGAAGGAAATATAGCAGGGCCAAGAGTTTTAGAACATATGGTAGATAGTGTTTTATACTTAGAAGGAGAAAGGTATTTTTCATATAGAATTTTAAGAGGAGTAAAAAATAGATTTGGTTCAACTAATGAAATAGGAATGTTTGAAATGCAAGAAGAAGGTATGTGTGAAATTACAAATCCATCAAATATTCTTATTACAGAAAGAGAAGATAACCCACCTGGTTCTTGTATTGTATCTTGTATGGAAGGAACAAGGCCGATGTTAGTAGAATTACAAGCTTTAACTTCTCAAACTATATTTGGATACCCAAAAAGAACGGCAAATGGTATAGACTATAACAGGTTAGCACTATTAATAGCAGTACTAGAAAAAAGATGTGGACTACAATTAGGTTCACAAGATGTTTATTTAAATGTAGTTGGAGGATTAAGGATAAATGAACCTTCAATAGATTTAGGTATAATGTTAGTAACAGCATCAAGTTTTAAAAATAAGCCAATACCAAAAGACATGATAATAATAGGAGAAGTGGGGTTAACAGGAGAAGTTAGAAGAATTAATGCAATTGAAAAAAGACTAAAAGAAGCAGAAAAATTAGGATTTAAATCATGTATAATTCCAGAAAGTAACAAAAGGGACTTGAAAGATAAATTCAAATTAGATATAATATGCGTTAGGAATATAAATGAGGCTATGAAAAAAATAGGATTGTAAATAAAATTTAAATCAAAGGAGAGTTATTTTGAGAAAAGGTAAAGAAGATAATATTACAGAGATTCTAAAATTAATTGCTCCAGGAACACCTATTAGAGATGGATTAGAAAACATATTAAGAGCAAAAACAGGAGCTTTATTATTAATAACAGATAATAATGAAGTAATAAAAGAGGTAGTAGATGGTGGATTTACAATAAATGAAGAATATACATCATCTAAACTATATGAATTAGCAAAAATGGATGGAGCAATTGTCTTGAGTGGAGATTTAAAGAAAATACTATATGCAAATGCACAATTGATACCATCACATGAAATACCAACACTAGAAACCCGGAACAAGACATAGAACAGCTGAGAGAACTGCAAAACAAACAGGAGAATTAGTTATTAGTATTTCACAAAGAAGAAGTATAATAACAGTATTTAAAGGAAATGATAGATATATATTAGAAGATACTGATGTAGTGTTAAATAAGGCAAATCAAGCAATACAAACACTAGAAAGATATAAAAAAGTATTTGATAATAAATTAAATCTATTGAATGAATATGAATTTAATGATATAGTAACATTGCAAAATGTTTTAGTTGCAATACAAAGAGCTGAAATGGTAATGAGAATTGTAGAAGAAATACAACGACAAATATATGAATTAGGTAATGACGGTAGACTTGTTAGGATGCAACTAGAAGAACTAATAGGAGGACTTGAAAAAGAAGAATTATTAATAATAAAAGACTATATAGTTCCACGGAAAGAAAAAACAAACACCTGAAAAAGTTATGCAAGAATTAGAACAATTGCCTTATGAAGATTTATCAAAAGATGCAGTACTTGCAAAACTTTTGGGATATGGAACATTTGACAATTATGATGAGGTAGCAGTATATACAAAGGGATATAGGATTTTAAGTAAAGTTCCAAGAATGCCATCAAATATAGTTGAAAATCTAGTAGCTTCTTTTAAATCATTCCAGCATATTTTAGCAGCAGACATAGAAAGCCTAGATGAAGTTGATGGTATAGGTGAAGTAAGAGCAAGAACAATAAAACAATCTTTAAAAAGAATGCAAGAGCAATTTATATTTGATAATTTAATTTAAAATTATAAGTAAGATGAAAGGAAAGAAATAAAGATGAGTAAAGTAAAAAGTTTTTTATGGATAATAGCATTAATTTTAGTAATAGTATTAATAGCAGGAGTAGGATATGGATATTATAGAAAAGCAACAATGGAAGTTAAAAATCCAATAGCTACAATGGAGGTTGAAAACTTTGGAACAGTTAAAATAGAACTATATCCAGATATAGCACCAGAAACAGTTGCAAACTTCATAACACTTGCAAATAGAGGATTTTATGATGGATTAACATTTCATAGAGTAGTAAAAGATTTTATGATACAAGGTGGAGATAAAGAAGGAACAGGACAAGGTTCAGCAACAATAGATGATTTAAAAGGTGATGGAGATACATCAACTTATTCAATAAAAGGAGAATTTATAGCAAACGGAGTAAATAATGACTTAAAATTTGAAGAAGGAGTAATAGGAATGGCAAGAAACGATTATACATCATACTCATCATCATTAACAGAAGAATCATATAACTCTGGAAGTTCACAATTCTTCATAATGACAAAGGAAAATACATCACTAAATGGATATTATACATCATTTGGTAAAGTAATAGAAGGAATGGACGTAATACATAATATAGAAAATGTAGAAGTAAAAGCAGCAGATGACAGCGAAGAAACAGGAAATACAGAAGTAAGTACACCAGTAAATCCAGTAAAAATAACATCAATAAAAGTAGAAACAAATGGAGTAGATTATGGATTACCAGAAACACTAACACCATTTGATTACATGTCATGGATGTATCAACAATATGGATTAGATCCAAGTACATTAACAGGAGAATAGAAAAATTGAAGTACGGTCCTTAAATCCATGAAAACAGAGATTTAGGGCCTGACTTTAATAATTTTATATAAAAATGTTAGAAAAAAAGTAAAATAAAACAAGAAAATTTAATAAAACAGTTGACAAATGGGGAAGAAATTAGGTATAATATTAACTGTGCTTAAGATGTGGGAGCAAAACGAGATGGTGGATGTAGCGCAGTTGGTTAGAGCGCCAGTTTGTGGCACTGGAGGCCGTGGGTTCGAGTCCCATCTTCCACCCCATTTTAAAAATTGAATATTGGGCTGTAGCCAAGCGGTAAGGCACCAGACTTTGACTCTGGCATGCGCTAGTTCGAATCTAGCCAGCCCAGCCAAAAATCCCTTATATGAACACAATCTACTATATCGGTGGATTTGCTGTGAATATAAGGTTTTAATTTTTTCAAAAAAGTATCAATTTTGGATAAAAATGAATAAAAAAGAGAAGAGTTTGACTAAAAAAGTCTATCTTCTCTCTTTTTTGGTATAACAAATGACTGTCGACAGCGAGGCTGAAAATTATTTTAAAAATTATTAGTTACGGAGTTGGTACATTCTGCTTTTATAAATTATCTATGTACCGTTTATTTACACTTCTTAAATATATTTTAAAAGTTTCTATTTGAACATCATTTTTTTTCATTAATTCTTTACCTTCTTTTTTTAATTCATTTATAGTTTTGCCATAAATAATTGTTAATTGGTCATCAAATTCAAAATTATTAGACATAGAGTCAATCATTGAATAATTAAATATAGCATACATAACATAGGCTAAATCATCTGATGCACCTTCTGTGTTTGAATATTCATTATTTGCATATTCTTTTAATGTTTCTTGAAAATTGTCTTTTGATAACGTGATATTTTCAATAGAATTTCCATTTATAATAATTTTAAATAAAATAGCACCAATAATAAATATAAGTAATATAAGAATGACATTTATTAAAGTAATACCTTTTTGATTTATCAAAAGTTTAATCATAATTTTCACCCCCTTGTCTTTTGTAAATAAATCTATCTATTAGACTTATTCTTTACTATATTTTTCAATATACTTTGATTGTAAGTTCTATATATTCGAATATTTCTTCAAATATGTAATAATGAATATCAAAATTTTTATTTATAATTTCCATTTTTATTATTCCTTTTGATATATATATAAATAATACTAAAATTGTTGGCTAAAGTCAACGAACACAAATAAGTTTTTGCTAAAATTTCTTATATAGGAGAGTTTAGAGTGGATTGATTAAAAGTAATTAGGATAAGAACTACTAATTTAATAGAAGGAATATAATTATTCCAAAATTAAGTATTTTTGCAGGTATTTCGCATTCTATATTATCTAAATTTATGTCAGGTTAAAAAAGATAATGAGATTAGATGTAGTAGAATGCATTCTATCTTTGTTGATAGTTAACTTTATTTGTGGTAATATAAAAATAATAAATAGTAGATAAAATAATTCAAGAAAAACGGTAATTTTATAGAGAGGAGGATTAAAAATGATAAAAATAAGACAAGAAAATAAAAATGATTATAAAGAAGTATATAATATTATAAAAACTGCATTTAAAACAGCTAAGGAAAGTGATGGAAATGAACAAGATTTAGTAGTAGATTTAAGGAAAAGTGAAAGTTTTATTCCAGAATTATCATTAGTAGCTGTAAAGAATGAAAGAATAGTAGGTTATATATTATTTACAAAGATAAAAATAGGAGAAAATGAAGAACTTGCTTTAGCACCACTTGGTATATTACCGGAATATCAAAGACAAGGAATAGGAAGTAAATTAGTAGAACATGGACATGAAATAGCTAAAAAATTAGGATATCATTATTCAATTGTTTTAGGAAGTGAAAAATATTATCCAAGATTTGGATATATACCAGCAATACAATATGGAATAAAAGCACCATTTGAAGTTCCAAGCGAAAATTTTATGGCTATAAAATTAAATGATACAAATAAAGAAATAAAAGGAACTGTTAAATATGCAAAAGAATTTGGAATATAAAGATAACAAGACGAAAAATTGTATTTAATATAATAGTGCCATAGAATTATACTTCTATGGCCAATAAAAACAAAAGACAACTAATTAATAACTCTTTTTATAATATCCAAAAACTTTGATGCATCATCAGTTAGAGTCTTAGAATACAAAACTCCATAAGGAATAGTTTCACCAGAAGAAAGAGGTATGGTTTTAAAAGCAGGATGAACATCAGCCCAACATTCCAAAGTGACAAGTAAACTTCCATTTTCCTCACAATTATTAAAAACATTAATATCATAAAAAAATGGTGCATCATAAATTTCTACATCATTACATGTAGATTTAATTTTTTCCAAAATATCTTGATTTTTTTTACTATCTCCAGTAGTTATAGCTGTAACTTTCTCACCAGACAAATCAGCAAAACTAATTTTATTCTTTTTTGCTAATGGGTGAGTAACAGGAACAGCAATACAAAATCTATAATCCCCAAGTTTTAGAAAATTAAAATTTTCAAGCCATTGTTTTGAATCACAAGGAGAAACAAGAAAATCTAATATAGTTCCATTACTATTAAATGTAGTTAAAATATTTGAATGATTTTCTTCAAAAGGAACAATTTTTATTTTAAAATCAGGATACTTATCATTAATTTGATACCATAAATCAAGTAGTGGTTTACATGGACAAATTAAAGAAGTACCAATAGTTACAAAGTGAGTGTTTTGACTTTGTAACTTTTTAGCTTTTTTAATAGCTTGATTTGTATAATTAATAATATATTTTGCATCTTTATAAATCTGCTTACCAGCCTTAGTAAGTGAAATTCCATGATTAGTTCTAATCAATAAAGATAAGCCCAGTTCTTGTTCCATTAAATTCATTTGCTTCATAATAGCAGTAGAAGAAACAAAAAGCTTTTCTGCAGCTTTAGAAAAACTGCCAGTATCTGCAACTTCAATAAAAATATCAAGATATTTATTATACATATTACATCACCTTTGTTTAAACTTTTAGTTTACGCAATTATAACTTTTTTATTCTTCCTTGTCAATATTTTAGGTGATATAATCAAGTAAAATAGGAAGGAGAAATAAATGAAAAAGATATTTATAATATGTAGTAAAGCATTTTACAAAGATATAAAACCAATAAAAGAAAAGTTAGAAGAAAATAATTGGGAAGTTTTTCTACCTCATACTTATGAAAATCCTAATGCAGAATATGAATGGTATGCAAAAGGAAAAGAAGAACATGCAAGAATAAAAGGAGAATTATTTAGAAAAAGTAGAGAAAGAATAAAATCAATGGATGCAGTTTTAACATTGAATTTTGATAAAAATGGAAAGAAAAACTATATAGGAGGTTCAACTTTTCTAGAATTATATGAAGCATTTATGGAAGGAAAAGATATATATTTATGGAATGAGGTACCAGAAGGTATTTTGTTTGATGAAATAAATGGATTTGCACCTAAAATAATAAATGGAAATTTAGAATTAGTAAAATAATATAAATTAGGGAGTTGTTATG
>CALXXH010000025.1 GCA_944392635.1 uncultured Clostridia bacterium
TAAAAATATTAATAATACTGTTGATGCTAACATTAATATTAATGTTAATGGATTTGAAATATCAAAAATAAACATATCAATTCCCCCATTTTTCTTCTGTTTACTTTAAAATTATACTATCACTTTTTTTATTGTTTATCAATTACTTTTATATTACTTTTATATTACATTATTATTACAATATCATATCAATGGTTTGGTAGTAAAATGTTTGCCATGTAATTAATCTAAAACTATTTTAATCTTTGTTCTATTAAGTCTGCAATTTCTCTTGCTTTTTTTGTAATATATTCTTGGTCTTCTCCTTCAATCATAACTCTTACTAGTGGTTCTGTTCCTGAAGGTCTAATTAATACTCTTCCATTTCCTGCAAATTCTTTTTCTAATTTTTCAATCGCTTCTTTTATTGTTTCGTCTTTTTCATAGTCATATTTCTTTTCTGCATTTACTTTTGCGTTTATAAGGATTTGTGGATATAGTTTTACCATATTTCCTAATTCTGATGCTTTTTTATCTTCTTCTAATATTGATTGTATTAACATTAATGATGTTAATATTCCATCTCCAGTTGGATTGTAGTCTAATAATATGACATGACCTGACTGTTCTCCTCCTAAATTGAATCCATCTTTTAGCATTTCTTCTAAAACATATCTATCTCCAACTTTTGTTTGTAATAGTTCTAATCCGTTATCTCTTGCATATTTATTTAATCCTAAATTACTCATTACTGTTGCAACAATAGTGTCTTTGTTTAATTTTCCCTTTTTTCTTAGATTATTAGATATGATTGCTAGTAATTTATCTCCATCTATTTCATTTCCATTTTCATCTACTGCTAAGCAACGATCCCCATCTCCATCATATGCAATTCCTAAACTTAGTTTATTTTCCACTACAAATTTTTTCAATCCTTCCAAATGTGTAGAACCACAGTTGTCATTTATGTTTATTCCATTTGGATGATTATTTATGATTTTATATGGAATTCCTAGAACTTTAAATACTTTTTCTGCAACTACTGATGTTGCTCCATTTGCTGTATCTATTCCAACTATAAAATCTTCTTTCATATTTTGTTCTATTACATCATCAAAATGTTTTCTAAAGAAATATGCATATTCATCCATTAATTCAAGAGCATATTCTGAAACTCCTATTTTATCATTAACTGCTGTTAATTCTTCTAGTTTTCCTGATTCCATTACTTCTTCTATTTCTTCTTCTAATGTATCTGGAATTTTCATTCCCTTGTTACTGAAGTATTTTATTCCATTAAACTCATAAGTATTATGTGATGCTGATATAACAACACTTGCATCTGCATTTAACTTTCTTGTTAAATATGCTACTGCTGGTGTCGGTATAACTCCTAATAATTTTACATTTGCTCCATAACTTAAGAAACCTGCAACCATTGCACTTTCAATTAATGTTCCTGAAATACGCGTATCTCTTCCAATTAGAATTGTTGGTGTATGGTCTGTATGTTTTGATAATACATATGCACCTGCTTTTGCTACTTTATATACTAACTCAGGTGATAATTCTGTATTTGCAATTCTTCTAATTCCGTCAGTTCCAAAATATTTTCTCATGATTTTTTACTTCCTTTCTTTTGGTTAAAATTTTAAGGATTCTATTTTCATTATTATCATTTATTGCTATCATATTTTATTACATTTTTAAGGTTCGTCATTTATTTCCTAAAAACAGGGATTTAAGGATCTTCCCCTAATCCCTTTTAAAGTTCATTATTATTTTTTCTTTTAGTGTTAGTTCTACTGGTATTGGTTCTGCTATGTCTATTCTTTTATTTTTTAATGCTAATAATGGATTTTCATTTGATAGTTCTTCTAGTTTTTCTTCTCCTATTAGTGAATTTATTTCTGCTAAACATTCTGGTATTCTTGGATAAATTGTATTTTGTCTATGTACATCTGTACCTAAGAAATGTATCATATTGTTTTTTAAGAATTTTTTTACTATCATTTTTGCTTTTTCACCATATTGTCCTATTATACTTCCATAGTTTGCTTGCATTAATACTCCTTTTTGTATTAAGTCATATATCAGTTCTGGATCTTTTTGTACAAATGAATATCTTTCTGGATGTGCAAGTATTGGTACTAGTTTGCATTGAATCATTTCATATACTATATCATATAGATTCAATGGTTCTGCATTTAATGGCATTTCAAAAAGTACATAACTTGTATCATTAATTGTTGATGCTTTTCCCTCTTCTAATAATTTTATGATATTTTCTGATAAATATATCTCATTTCCTAAATATAATCTAATATCAATGTTCTTTACTTGTAAATTTTCATATATTGCGTTTATCCATACTTCTCTTTCTGGTACATTTGTTTCATAATAGTTTTCCATGTAATGTGATGTTGAAACTATTGCATTGAATCCCACATTTTTTGCTTCTTTTATTAAATTAAATGTTTCTTCTATGCTTCTTGATCCATCATCAATGTTTGGTAAAATGTGTGAATGAAAGTCTATCATCTTGTGTTCTACTCCTTTATGTTTTCTATTTTATTTTAATGTATGTATTTTACTCTAAATTTTTCTTTTCTTTATCTAAATAATCATTTATTTGTTTTAGTATATCATTTGTTTTGTCTAATGTTATTTCTTCATTTACTTTGCTTATTTTTAAATTTCTTTCTAGTTCTTTTCCATTGTTATTTTTTTGTAATTCTATCTTTTGGCTATTTTCTTTATTAACTTCTGTTGTCTTTGTTTTATTATTTCTATTTTCAGTATTCATTTTTTCATTAACTAGTTTTGTATTTTGATTATTTTTTATAAGTTTGCTATGAGAATTTATAACAGCTTTTCTCATATCACTTTTTGTTTTTTTCAATTCTGTTGAGCCATAATAATATGATTGCTCATATTTCTTAGCTGCAATTGGTACTTTGTTTACTACAACTCCTGCTATTTTTCCTCCAACATTTTGTATGTTTATAATAGCTCTTTTTAAGTTTTCTTTTTTAGTTTCTTTACTTGCTGTTACAATTATTGTTGAGTCTACTAATCTTGTTAAAATTAAAGAGTCTGTTACTAGTTCATTTGGTGTTCCATCTAATATTACAATGTCACAAAGTTCTTTTAATTGTTCTAATAAATCTACCATATGTGGTGTGATTAATAACTCTGATGGATTTGGAGGTATGTTTCCTGCTGGTATAATAAATAGATTGTCTACTTCTGTTTCTTGCACAAAGTCAACTATGTCTAATTCTTCATTTTCGTCATCATTTTCTTCTATTCCTATTCCTGATAAATAATTTGAAAGTCCAGGAATTGGAGATACTCCAAAAAAGCTATATTGTCTACCTTTTCTCATGTCGGCATCTATTAATACTACTTTTTTGCCTGCTTGTGCAAATGTAACTGCTAAATTTGATGCAACCCAACTTTTTCCTTCTCCTGGAAATGTTGATGTTACTAAAATTGTTTTTAATTTTCCTTGTGTATTCATAAATTGTATATTTGTTCTTAATGTTCTAAATATTTCTGATATAGGAGATTTTGGATCTAATTCTGCTATTAATTCCTTTTTCATTATTTTTTACCTCCTTTTCTTTTCTTTTGCATTTCTGTTCCATATACAGGTATAGATGCTAATACTGGTAATTTAAATTGTTTTTCAATGTCTTCTGCTGTTTTTATTGTTGTATCTAACATATTAGCTACTAATACATATACTACTGCAATTACTGCTCCAATAAATGCAAAGATTATTACATCTCTACTATGGTTAATATTAGATGGTACATTTTCTACTTCTGCTTCATCAAGCACATAAACATTGTTGATATTATATATTTCAGAAACTTTTTCTATAAAGACTTTAGCTATTTCATTTGCAATATCTGCTGCATATTGCGAATTTCCATTTGTTACAGATATTTGTATAACTTCAGTATCTTCTACTGAACTTACGGTTACATTATTTCTTAATTGTTCCCATGAAATATTCATATCAAGATTAGATATAACTTGTCCTAATACATCTTTACTTTTAACTATAACACTATATGTTGATACTAATTTTGAATTTATTGTAATATCTGTTGTTGTTATTGAATTTGCTGTACTAGCAGTTTGTCCTTCACTTTCAGCTCCAGCTAAGACTAATGATGTTGATGAAGTGTATTCTGGTGTTACAAATCCTATTGTATATATAATTCCTACTACTGCAAATATTAATATTATTAATATTATTTGTACTTTTTTACTCCAAAATATGTTAAATAATTCTTTTAAATCTAATTCTTCCATGTTTCCTCCTTTTATTTTTCTTTTGATATTTGCTATTATTACTTATAGGAAAACTGCTTTTGTTCTGATTATATAAATTTTCCTATGTAATAAGTTTAATTTTCTATAGTATACATTTAAATTATTATTTTGGCAATAGATTATACAAATATATTATACTCCAACAACTGAAAATCCATTATCAACATGAATTATTTCACCAGTAATTGCACTAGACATATCACTAAATAAAAATGCTGTGCTATCTCCAACTTGTTTTATTGTAACATTTCTATGTAATGGTGCTCTTTCTTCTACTATATCCAAAATACTTCCAAAATCTTTTATTCCTTTAGCAGATAATGTTTTTATTGGTCCTGCTGATATTCCATTAATTCTATATCCATCTTTTCCTAAATCTTTTGATAAGTATCTAATACTTGCTTCTAATGCTGCTTTTGCAACTCCCATTACATTATATCCTTCTACAACTTTTTCTGAACCAAAATATGTATATGCAATAATACTTGCACCTTCATTTAACATTTCTTTTTCTCTTGCCATTCTAACTATTGCTACTAATGAATATGCACTTACATCTTGAGCATGAGCATATCCATCTCTTGATGTTAAAATAAAGTCGTTTCTTAAATCTTCTGTATTTGCATGTGCAATTGCATGTAATATACCATCAATTTTTCCATGTTCTTTTTTTATTTCATTTAAACAATTATCAATATCTTCATCTAAACTTACATTATTACATACATATACACTTGTTCCTGGCATTTCCTTTAATAAATCTTTTACCTTTTCTTCACTATCTGCAGAACATGTACAAATTACTTCTGCTCCTTGTTCATAAGCTGATTGAGCTGCTCCCCAAGCAATGCTCCATTTGTTTCTAACTCCCATTATAACTACTTTTTTTCCTTTTAAAATCATTTTTTATTCCTCCTTAAAATTTAATTTATTTAATATTTAATTAACTAAGCCATATTTCTAAATTTTTCATATCTTTGTTTTACTAATTTATCTATTGGTAATTTTTCTAATTCCTTAATATTTTTTATTAAATATTTTTTTATATCTTTTATTACTTTATCAAAATCATTTTGTGCTCCATTTTTAGGCTCTTTAATTATATCATCAATAATTCCAAATTTCTTTAAGTCATCTGCTGTTGCCTTCATGTCTTCTGCTGCTTCTTTAGCTTTACTTGAATCTTTATACAAAATACTTGCAAAACCTTCTGGAGATAATATTGAATATATAGAATTTTCAAGCATAACAACTCTATCTCCAACACCTATTGCTAAAGCTCCTCCACTTGAACCTTCTCCTATTACTATGCAAATAATTGGAGTTTCAAGCTTAGACATCTCCATTATATTTCTTGCTATTGCTTCTCCTTGCCCTCTTTCTTCTGCACCAAGTCCTGGATATGCACCAGGTGTATCAATAAATGTAATAATTGGTCTATTAAATTTTTCTGCTTGTTTCATCAAACGAAGTGCTTTACGGTATCCTTCTGGATTTGGCATTCCAAAATTTCTTTCTAAATTTTCTTTAGCATTTTTTCCTTTTTGCTCTCCTATTACAGTAACAGGCATTCCATCTAATGTTGCAATTCCTCCAATTATTGATTTGTCATCACCAAAATTCCTATCACCATGTAATTCTATAAAATCATCAAATAAATTATTAATATAATCAAGTGCCTTAGGTCTTTCCAACTGTCTTGCTAATTGCACTTTATCCCATGCTGAAATATTTGACATATATTTTCCTCCTCATAACATTTTACTAATTTTTTGTATGTAGTCTTATTAATTCTCCTAAAGTATGTTTCATATCTTTTCTTTCTACTATTTTATCTATAAATCCATGTTCTAATAAAAACTCTGAACGTTGAAAACCTTCTGGTAGTTTTTGTCTTATTGTTTGCTCTATTACTCTTGGTCCTGCAAATCCAATTAAAGCATTAGGTTCTGCTAAAACAATATCACCTAAGCTTGCAAAACTTGCTGTTACTCCTCCTGTTGTTGGATCTGTTAAAACTGAAATATATAAAAGTCCTGCGTCATTTAATCTTGCAATTGCACTTGAAGTCTTAGCCATTTGCATTAAAGAAATAATTCCTTCTTGCATTCTAGCTCCTCCTGACACACAAAACAATACTAATGGTAATTTCTTTTTAATTGCTGTTTCTATTGCAAGAGTTATTCTTTCTCCTACTGCTGACCCCATACTTCCCATTAAAAAGTTTCCATCCATAACTCCTAATACTGCTTTTTGTCTTTCAATCTCACATATTCCACATTTTACTGCTTCATCTATTTTTGTTTTTTCTTTTAGCCCCTCTACTTTTTTCATGTAACCTTTAAAATTTAAAGGGTCTTTTGTTAAAATATCTTTTCCTATTTCTTTGAATGTCCCTTCATCTGCTATTTGTTTTATTCTTCTTCTTGCAGATAGTCTAAAATGCTTCCCACAATTAGGACATGCACTTAGGTTTTGATGTAATTCTTCTTTGTATATGATTTCTTTACAAGAATCACATTTAACCCATTTTCCTATCATCATGTCTGCTGCTTTTACATTTTTCTTTACGTCTTTTTCTTCTTCATTAACTTTTTTTACTTTATCTATAACCAAAAGAATTCCTCCTTCTACTTAAATAAAAGCCACTAATTGTGACTTTATTTTTTCAAACAGTATTATATATTTATTTTTAATATTTTGCAATAGTACAAGTGGTCAAAATTTTTAAATAAATTATTCAAATGTTGGATATTTGTCATCTCCTAGTGTCCAATTTTTCCAAAATGTAATGTCTACGCCTTGTTCTCCTATTTTTATTTTGTTTGAATTTAAATCTGTTATAAAATTTGTTGTTTTTATGTATGACTCTTCTTTCAACTCAGCTTCATTTGTTGTTCTATTACCTAATGGCTTTCCATTTTTGTTTATATAGTAACAATATTTTAGATCTAAAATAAATTTTTCATATGGTTCTGCTCCTCCATCATAAACTCCAACAATTTCTCCTACACTATTTGACTTTTCTCCTTGAATATCCCCTACATTGTAACAGTTATAAATATTCATTGTAGTTGTGTAATATTTATATCCTGCAATTCCTCCTACTTTTTCTTTTCCTGATACATCTCCCTGATTATATGAATTATAGATTTCTACTTCTCCTGCCATAGTTTCTCCGATAATTCCACCTGAAAATCTTTTGCCATATACTTTGTTTATATTATAACAATTTATAATTTCTACTTTTCCTGCATATTTATATCCAAAAATTCCTCCTGCTGAGATTCCTGAATTGATAGTTCCATTATTTATGCAATCATATATCTGTGTTATTATTGTTCCACTTCCTATTATTCCTCCAGCACATCCTATTATATATGTACTACTTGGTCTTTCTTCACCCAATGATTGAATATTTCCTTCATTATAACAATTTTCTATTTTTGTACAATTTCTACCTACAATCCCTCCTGCACTATTATTTTTAGCTAAAATATCAGCAAAATTCGAACAATTGATTATAATACCTTCTGCTCCACTTCCACTTGCCAATATTCCTCCTGCATTTCCATTTGTAGAAGTTATATTACCTGATATACTCACATTTTTTATTGTTCCACTTGCTCTTGCAAATAATCCTGCATCTTGTATAGCATTTATATAAATATTATTTATAGTATAGCTTTGTCCATCAAATATACCGTGAAAATAATTCTATTGGTGTAAAACCTATCCCACTTTGCATTTCTTGTATTAATGTATTTGTTGTGCCATCTTCATTTATATCTCCATAATCTGTTCTTTCACTATTTGCATATGAATATTTTGATTTAAAGTTTAAATTTGTACATAAATTTATATTAGCATTTTGATATTTTTGATAATTTTTAGAAAATTCAATTAAATCTTCTATACACCATATTTCATATGGTTTTCCATCTTCTATATCATCTCCGTTTTCGTCTTTTGTTATATCTCCTGGTGATTTATCTACTACTATTTTTCCTTCTTCTATTATATCTCCATCTATATTTACAATATAGTATCTATTTGTATTTACAAATACTACTTCAAATTCTTCTCCATTATCTTCTACTTCTGTATCTCCAACATTTGTTATTCTATCTAACTCATCTTGCAATTCATCTTCTACAATATTACCTCTAGGATTATTACCCATAGCATTAATAGTTGCTCTATCTACTATTTCTTTTTCATTTGCTATTTCTGTTTGCTCTTTTGCATTATTTACATTTCCTATTAATCCGTCATCACCTGTTAATACTCCTATTGTTATTCCTGCAAGAATTATTAGTATTATTATTGTTACAATTAATGCAATTAAAGTTATTCCTTTTTCTTTCATACCTTACTCCTTCTTTAGTTATATATTCTTTTTTAAAATTATATTTTTTAAGAAGAAGTTTTTTCAATAATTTTTATTTTATTTGCTAATACCTTTTTTACATAAATATTTTTTACATATCTATTAACTTTCTATAGTTTTTAGGAAATCCCATTTTGTATAAAACTTTATCTATTTTTATTACTGAAAGTTGATTTTCTAATTTTTTTATTGTTTTAATAATATTACTATAAAATTCATTAAACATTTCTTTTTCTAATAATATTTTTAATATAATTACTATCGAAAACAAATCACGTGTAGCAAATTGATAATTTCCATTTTTATTTTTTATTTGTAATTTTTTATGATAAATTGTGTTAAATATTCTATTTTTCATTTTTATATCATATAATTTTTCATCATGTGCACAAATATTTCTAATAAGTGTTAAATTATGCAACATTACTTTAAATTCTTTTATCCTTAAATTGTATTTTCTACTTATTCTATTCTGTTCCTTTGGTTTCATTAAACTATAAAATTTCGATATTTTTCCAAATGATAAAACTCGTACTAATACCCATAGTGGGATATATTTATAATTATCTAAATAATGTATAATCATTTCATTGGAATTTTTATACTGATATTGTATTTCTAGATTTATATTATTTATAAACTTTTGAATAAAATCTTTTTTATAATTAATAATATTAAAATTGTCAGGAATTAAATAATTTTTATGTCCATAAACTTTAGAGAACTCATAGGCAATATAGGTGTCAACTTCACTTTCAATCAATAATAAATACTTTAAAAAAATTATTTTTATGGACTTATCGAAATCATACAAAGCATATATTTCTTCTATATTTGTATTATTAATATATTTTTCAATATTTTTTGTTTCATCTATAAATAAGTTTTTGTAACCATTTATTAAATAATAGTAATTATTTTTAGCTAAAATTTTATATACCTTATCATAATCTTCTATAATAATATTTCTTGATTTTAAAATTTGTATTTGCTCATTTATTGTTTTAAATTCTTTTTCCAATATTTTCCTCCTATGTTGTAAAAAATGACCTCGGGCCCGTAGGTTAACCGAGGTACGATCTACTATAGATAGTATAGCATTTTTAACAATTCCTGTCAAGCAAAATGTAAATTTTTTACTATCTATTACCATTATTATATTATTCCGTTTTAAGTATTATACAAATATTTTTTAGTTTACTTTATATTAGAATTTCAAACAAAACAAATTTTACAAAAAACTTCAAAAAATTACATTTTATACTTGAATTTATTTTTGTTTTAGTATAAGATAAGAAAGAAATATTATGAGAATTACATAGGAGGATAAAAATGCCAAGAAAAACAAAAGAACAAAAAGAATTAGAATTAAATAATGAAGAAAAGAAAACTACTAGTAAAAAAACAACTTCTGCTACTAAAAAAACAGGCAGTACGACTAAAGCTGCTTCTACAGCCAAAAAGAACTCAACAACAAAATCTGCCACAAAAAAAGCTGCTAGTACTAAAAGCAAATCAACAGCAGCTAAAAAAACTTCTACTACTAAGAAATCTACATCTAGTGCAGCAAAAAAGAAAACATCTACTAGCAAAAAAGCTGCATCTTCTAAGACTACTTCAAAAAAGGCTACAAAAACGACTAAAACAACTAAAAAAGGCACTAGAACATCTAAAACAAAAAAAGAAAAAATTGAAATTGTTGAATATTATGATTTACCATATAGATATAACCAAACAGTGGTAAAAGTCTTGGCTCAAACTCCTACAAATTTATTCATTTACTGGGATATTGCAGATAAAGATAGAAAAAATTTTGAAGAAAAATATGGCAAAGATTTTTTTGAAAAAACTAGACCTGTTTTAATTGTATATAATGATACTATTGGATATAGTTTTGAAGTTGAAATTAATGATTTTGCAAATAGTTGGTATTTAAATGTTGCTGATAGTAAATGTGATTATCGTGTTGAGTTAGGAAGAAAACCTATTGAATATATACCTGAAATCCCAGATAACTATGTATATATTTCAACATCTAATGAAATAGAATCACCAAATGACCATATTTTATTTAATAAAGAACAACAAATGGTTTATTTTAGAAATGTTAAAACTGGAGAACAAACCTCTAAACCAATAACTTCTATGTCATTTATTAGAAATATGGGTAAAATTTATAATATTTATGATATATATAAAGCAATTTATGAGAATGAAGATATAGAAAATATATATAATTTGTCAAACCCTTCTTCTGGAAATCCTTCTTCACGGAAGTTTTTCTTCAAAATTTTAGGGATTAAAAGGACTTTTGGGATAAGTCCCGAAGTTCTTTTTATTGTATAGGAAAAATCGAAGATTTTTACGTATACAACAAGGTTAAGTTTCCTTGGACTGTGCGTATTTGCAAAGCAAAACGCACATGTGGCGAAGCCACTTTTCTTATTATTACAAATAAAAACAAAGGAGATTATACAATGCATAAGAAAAAAGGATATGTTAGTTTTGTATTACATGCACATCTTCCATTTATTCATCATCCAGAAAGTGATGATTATCTAGAAGAATCTTGGTTATATGAGGCTATCTCTGAAACATATATTCCACTTCTAACAAATTTTCAAAAATTAGTTGATGAAGGTGTTAATTTTAGAATCACAATGTCAATGACACCTCCTCTACTTTCAATGCTTGATAATAAATTATTGCAGAAGAAATATATAAATTATTTGAAAAAATTAATTGAATTATCATCAAAAGAGATTAAAAGGACTGCTGGTGATGAAAGATTAAATAAGCTTTCTCACTATTATTTTGATAGATATTCAAATGATTTACATTTATTTAAGGATGTATATAAATGTAATTTGATTGAAGCTTTTAAACATTTCCAAGATATTGGAGTTTTAGAAATAATTACATGTGGTGCAACACATGGATACTTCCCTATTTTATATGTAAATGAAAAAACTGTGAAAGCTCAAATTGCAGTTGGGGTTCAAACATATGAAAAATATTTTGGAAGAAAACCTCGTGGAATTTGGCTTCCTGAATGTGGTTATGTTCCAGAAGCTGATAAATATTTAAAAGAATTTGGGATACAATATATTATAACTGAATCACATGGTATTTTATATGCTGACCCTACTCCTGTTTATGGTACATTTGCACCTATTGTTTCACCAGAAGGTATTGTTGCATTTGGTCGTGATATGGAATCTTCAAGACAAGTTTGGAGTTCTATTAATGGTTACCCTGGAGATTTTAATTACAGAGAATTTTATCGTGATATTGGTTATGATGCTGATTATGATTATATCAAACCATATATTGCACATAATGGTGTTCGTGTTCATACAGGTATTAAATATTATAGAATTACTGGAAAAAGCGAATTCAAAGATTACTATAACTTACAATGGGCAAAAGATTCAGCAGAAAGACAAGCTGGTCATTTCTTAGATAGTAGAACTGCTCAAATAGAGAATTTATCTAAATATATGGATACTCCACCTATGATTTTATGTCCATATGATGCAGAATTATATGGTCATTGGTGGTATGAAGGTCCTTATTGGTTATATATCTTATTTAAGAAAATTTATTATGATGATTGTAATTTTGAATTAATTACTCCAGGAGAATTTATAGATAAATATCCAAATATGCAAGTTGCAACACCTTGCCGTTCTAGTTGGGGTGCAAATGGTTATAGTGAAGTATGGCTTAACCATACAAATGATTATGTACATAGACACTTGCATGTTGCAGGTGATAGAATGTGTGAACTTGCTGGGCTTTATCCAAATGCAAAAGGATTAAAGAAAAAAGCTTTAAATCAATGTGCAAGAGAATTATTACTTGCTCAAAGTAGTGACTGGTTATTTATTATTACAAATGGAACTATGGTAGATTATGCAAAAAAACGTATAAAAGACCATATAGGTAGATTTACAAAA
>CALXXH010000026.1 GCA_944392635.1 uncultured Clostridia bacterium
GAGCTATCCGCGACTCGAACGCGGGACAACTTGATTAAAAGTCAAGTGCTCTACCACCTGAGCTAATAGCCCATATACATAGTGAAATCACAATGCTTATTTATATTACAATATTTTTTTTCAAATGTCAATAGATTTATGAAAATTTTTTGTCTTTTTTGTGATTTTTTTGTTACACTTCACTGTTATTGTACATTTTTTATTAATCAAATGATATATTTAGATATTTTGAAGTATTATTTAGGGGACCTTTCTAGAAAATGTTTGAACGTATGTGAATTACATTTTCTTGAATGGGGATTACGTAAAAATATATAAATATATCATTTGTGTTATATACTATTTTGTTATGAATTGTAATATTTTTATGCATTTAATTTTTCTATAACATCTTCCACATCTATTCCATGAACTTCACATGCTTCTTCTAATGTTTCCATTTGTGATGCTGGGCATCCTATACAATGCATCCCAACTTCTAATAAGATTTCTGCTTTTTCTGGAGCTTTTTCTAATATTTCTCCAATTCTTGTATCTTTATTAAAATTCATTTTATTCACTTTCCTTTCATATTTATAATAATATTAATTTTTAAATATTTTATCACAAATTTCAAAAAAAGTATAGACAAATTAAAAATTTTATTGTAAAATGGTAAAAATTGTAAGGTGGTGATATTATTTCTAATTTAATTAATTTGTTTTTTATCACTTATATTATTTATCTTTTTATTACTTTATATTCAATTTATACATTTTTTGATATAATTTTTTTCCATAATCAGCAAGGTGCTAAATTGAAAATTAAAAAAGATTCTTTTTAAAAGGAGGTTTTTTTACTGAAATATTTTAAGTTAATATTATTTTCTCTTTTGTTTGTTACTACTTTTTGCTTTATTGGATATATAGTTTTTTATCCATTATATACAGCTCAAGAAGTAATTATAACATATGGGATACATCCATTTGACATCTGTTCTAAAAATCCAGATTTGTGGAAGTTTTTTAAAATATCATATATTTTTATCTTTGTATTTTCTCAATTTGTAATCAGTTATTTTATATATTCTAGAATTCTCCTAATATTTCAATTTTTTAAATCTAAATTTAACAAAAGTACAAAAGAAGAAATTTCTCTTTTAACTCAAAACCATAATTCTAGAGTAAATTTATTAATTGGTATTGATAAAAATACAAATTCAAAAATATATCTTCCTGAAAGTGGATTATATCAAAACTTTTTGATTACAGGAACTATTGGTTCTGGTAAGACTTCTAGTTGCATGTATCCTTTTACTAAGCAATTGCTTGAATTTAATTCTAAAAATCCTAAGAATAAAATGGGAATGCTTATTTTAGATGTTAAAGGTAATTATTATAATCAGGTAAAAACTTATGCACGAAATTTTGGTTTAGAAAATGATTTAATTGTAATTGAGCTTTTATCTTCTGTTTGTTATAACCCGTTACATAAACCTCACTTAAAACCTCAATTTCTTGCTAATCGCTTAAAAAGTATTTTATTGCTTTTTGCTGAAAATAATAGTGAATCATATTGGCTAGATAAGGCTGAACAAGTAATTGCTGAAGCAATTAAGCTTTGTAGGTTATATAATAATGGATATGTTACTTTTGAAGAAATACATAAATTAATTACTATTCCTACATATTATCAAGAGAAAATTTCTATCTTAAAAGATTTATTTGTTCATTCAAAGTTTTCTAATGCACAAATTTATGAATTAAATAGCAGTCTAGATTTTTTTCAAAAAGAGTTTTTTGCTTTGGATTCAAGAACTAAAGGTATTTTAGTTTCTGAAATTACTCGTATTACTAATACTTTTCTTAGTGATTATGATGTAAAAAGTACTTTTTGTCCTCCTATTAATAAATTGTCATTTTTAGGTTTTGAAGATGTCTTAAGAAATGGAAAAATTGTAGTCTTAAATATGAATATTGCTGAATATTCTTTACTTTCAAGAATGATTGCTGCTTATTTAAAGTTAGATTTTCAGGCTGAGGTTATTTCAAATCTTTCAAAAGGTGTTATAAATCCTTGTGTATTTATATGTGATGAATATGATAAATATGTGACTAAAACAGATGGTGAGTTTTTTTCTTTAAGTAGAGAAGCTAAATGTATTAATATTGTTAGTACTCAAAGCTATTCTTCTTTAAAAAATACTTTAAAAGATGATAGTGAAGTTAAAGTTATTTTGCAAAATTTGATTAATAAGATTTGGTTTCGTACTGATGATGCTTTTACTATTGAAGAAGCTCAAAAACAACTTGGTAAAGAAGATAAAGAAAAAATTTCTAGATCTATTTCTGAAAGTGCTCAAAAAACTAATTTTAGCTATATTACTAATACTTTGAATTCACAAAATTCTAATATTTCTGAAAGTTATAGCACTTATGTTCAAAAGGATTTTATTTATGAATCTAAGTTTTTTACTCAAGAATTAGAAACTTTCACTGCCCTTACATTTTTGTCTAATGGAAATAAAATTTTTCCACCAAGAAAAATACAAATGTTACCATATTTTAAAAATATGTAATTTATTTAGGAAAGGATTGATTTATTTGAAAACTAAATCTAAAAAATTTTATTATTTATATTTTATTATTTTTCTTTTTACTATTTTTATTTTTTTCTTACCTGTATTTTCATTTGCTTTGGGTGATCCTGCAATTGTTAATAAAATAAATTCAGCATTTGAAAAAATTAGAGATTGGATTATAAAGATTGCTACTCCAGCTGCTGCTGTTGCTGTTGGCACTGGTGTTTTTATGAAGAAATTTAGTTTTGGAGATGAAGAAAAAATTCGTACAGGTAAAAAATTAATTAAAGGTTCTTTGTTTTCTTATGGATTTATTTTAGCAATTGATTTGATTTTGTCTGCTATAAAATCTTTAATTGGTTAAGGAGGTTTAATTGGAAAATACAACTGATATCACACAAATTATTATAGATACTATTAATACTATATTTGGAAATCTTTTTAGTTCTATAGATAATAATTTATATGATGTATTAGATAAAGTTACTTTTATAAATTCTAATATATTAAAGGATTCTAACTTTGAAACTCTTTTTGGCACTTCTGCATCTAGTGGTATTTTATTAATTTCAAATTCTTTGCTTTTAGGCTTTTTACTTTATTATGCAATTAGATATTTAATGGCTCATTTGACTTTTACTCAAGCAGAATTACCTTCTAAATTTTTGATTAAGCTTTTACTTTGTGGAATATTTATGAATTTTTCTTTTTATTGTTTGGAATTATTTTTGGATTTAAATAATAATGTTTCTCTTGCTATTCGTTCTATTGGAGAAAGTTTATTTAATAAAAATATTTGCTTTTCGGAATTGATAAATACTATTAATACTCAAATGTCTATTGATACTGCTACTTTAAATTTATTTTCTTTGGATGGTTTGATTAAGAGTATTTTAAGTGTTTCTTTACTTAGTTTAGTTTTCTCTTATTCTTTAAGATATGTTTTTGTTAAAGTATTTATTTTACTTTCTCCTTTTGCTATTTTATCTTTAAGTTTGCAGAGTACTAGTTGGTTTTTTAAAGCTTGGTTTCGTAATTTATTTTCTCTTTTATTTTTGCAAATTGTGGTTTCTTTGGTTTTATTAATATTATTTTCTATGGACTATTCTTCTTCTAATTTATTTGTTAAGTTTATTTATGTTGGTGGGATTTATGCTTTGATTCGTGCAAATTCATTTATACGTGAATTTATAGGTGGAGTTTCCACACAAGTTACACAAACTGTGAAAAGATTTTTCTAATTTTATTATGAAAGGAGGGTTTTTTTGAAGTTTATTTTTCCTCAAAATTATAATTTTAAAAATAAATTGTTTGGTGTTATTGATTATACAACAATTGTTGTAAATGTTATTTGGTCTTGCCTTGTTTTTTTAATTGTTTTTCTTCTTTTTAAAGATTGGTCTTTTAGAATTTTTTTGCTTATTACATTTTCTTTTCCTTTGCTTTTATTTAGTATTGCTGGTTTTCATGGAGAGAATATTGTGTATGTTCTTTCTTATTTGTTTAAGTTTGTTTTTGGGCAAAAATTGTTTTTTTATAGAAAAACGCCTTGAATTTTTTGTCTAAAAAAGATATAATTTGAGTCATAACAATATTCTATGTGAGGGGATAAAAAATGAAGCTAGAACAAAATGAAAAACCACTTTTATTTTCTGAAACAACTATTCCAGATATATTTTTTGCAGAGCATTTGACAGAATTGCCTGGGGATTATTTGAAGATTTATTTATATTTAATATTTTTATCTAAGTATGGTAAAGATATTAAATTAAATGATTTGTCTAAAAAATTAAATATTCCTTTAAAGGTTATTAATGATGGTCTTAAATTTTTAGAAGAAAATGGTTTAGTAACTAAAAAAACTACTGGATATATAATTGTGGATTTACAAGAAGCTACTCTTCATAATTTATATACCCCTAATTTAACTATGTCTAAAGAAAAAATAGCTAGAACTGCTAAAAATCAATTTAGGGCTAAAGCTATTGAGCATATTAATAATATGTATTTTCAGGGTATAATGGGGCCTTCTTGGTATAATGATATTGATATTTGGTTTAATAAATATGGCTTTGATGAACAGGTTATGATTGCTTTATTTGATTATTGTTATAAACGTAGTGCATTACATCGTAATTATGTTCAAACTGTTGCTGAAGCTTGGGCTTCAAATAAGATTAAAAGCTGGAATGATTTAGATCAATATTATGCAAAACAAGAAAATTTGAATAAATATAAAAAGTTAATTGCTAAAAAGCTTGGAAAACATGGTGGTTTGACTCAATATGAAGAAGCATATATTGAAAATTGGGTTTTAAATTTTGGTTATGATATGAATATTATTGAAATTGCTTTAAAAAGGACTACTTTTAAGCAAAACCCTACTTTTGAGTATATTAACAAAATTATTACTGACTGGCATGAAAGAAATTTAAAAACACCTGATGAAGTTAATGCCTTTGTTGAACAAAGAAAAGTTCAAGATAAGAGCACTAAGGAATTGAAATCTAAGGTTAATAAAGCAAATTATGAACAAAGAAAATATGATAATCTTGACTTTTTATATGCAAATCCAGTAAAAAAAGAAGATTGAAGGGATGATGGATAAATGTCTAATGAAATTTTAAATACTTTATTAAAAGAATATGAACAAAAAAAATTGAAAGCTGAAATGGATTTAGATAAAAGAAAAGCTGATTTGTATTTTAAGTTTCCTGAATTACAAAGGATTGAAGATGAATTAAATAGACTATCTTTTGAAACTGCTAAAAATCTTTTGAATAAAAAAGGTTCTTTTGCTGATTTTGAAAAAAAGGTAGAAGAATTGAAATATAAAAAAGCTTGCATTTTACATGATGCAAATATACCATCAAATTACTTAAAACCTTATTATTCTTGTACAATGTGTAATGATACTGGATATGTTACAAATAAAGATTATAAAACTGAAATGTGTTCATGTTTAAAACAAAGATTATTAGATATTTCTTTTAATAAATCTAATATGTCTAATTTAGATAAAGAAAATTTTGATACTTTTAACGAAAATTTATTTAGTGATGATGTTGATGTTTCAAAATATAAGTTTAATATTTCTCCAAGAACTAATATTTTGAATATAAAACAAAAATGTATAGAATTTGTAGATAATTTTGATAATCCTGAATATAAAAATTTATTATTTACAGGAAATACTGGTTTACGGAAAGACTTTTATGTCGAATTGTATTGCAAGAGAATTATTAAAAAAAGGAAAAACTGTACTTTATCAAACTGCTCCTGTATTACTTGAAACCGTAATAGATTACAAAATGAGTAAACAAAAAAATTATACTGAAAATGTATTAAAATCTGTCTTAGAAAGTGATTTATTAATTATAGATGACTTAGGAACTGAAAGTTTAAATAGCATGAAATTAAGTGAGTTATTTAATATAATTAATACTAGAATTTTAAATTTAAATCAAAAAATAACAAAAACGATAATTTCTACAAATTTAAATATAAAAGATATTTTTAACAATTATGAAGAGCGTATAGGTTCTCGTATTGCAGGTTATTATGATATATATTGTTTCTTTGGAGATGATTTAAGATTTAAGAATAAATAGAGTTTATTATCTTTCTTCATCTCTTTCTTCTCTTTTTCTTTTAGCATTGTTCATTTTTTGTATTTTTTCTTTTATAAAATTAATTGGTATTTCATTTTCTTTTGAATAATTTTCTATTAATTTTTCCTTTTCTTCATCTTTTACAAATTCTAGTATTTTATATAATTCATTTTCTATTAATATATTCCACATTACTTCTTTTTCCATTTTTTATTTTCCTTTATATTATTTTTTGGTTTATTAATGATTATTTATATTTTTTATAAAAGCCCTAATAAAACTTTTATTAAGGCTTTTATCTTTCTTATAATTTCATTTGTCCATCACTTGGATTATCTATTTCTTCTGGTGTTAGAGTTTCAATACTTACAACCTTTCCTCCATCATTAGTTCTCATTAAAGTTACACCTTGTGTTGATCTTCCAAGAACACTTACATCTTTTACACTAATTCTAATAATTGTTCCTGTATCTGTAATTAACATTACATCATCTTCTTCAGTTGCAATTCTTACTCCAACTAATTTTCCTGTTTTTTGTGTGATTTTATATGTTATTACTCCTTTTCCACCTCTAATTTGAACTCTATATTCATCTAATTCTGTTCTTTTTCCAAATCCATTTTCAGTAATTGCAAGTAATGTTGCTTTTCCTCCAGCTATTACTGATTCCATTCCAATTACTTCATCATCTTCATCTAGTCTAATTCCTATAACTCCTTGAGAAACTCTACCAATTGGACGTACATCTTTTTCGTCAAATGTTATACACATACCATTTCTAGTAACTAATACAACATTATCTTGTCCGTCTGTTAGACGTACTGCAATTAATTCATCTTCTTCTTTTAGAGTTATTCCTTGAAGTCCAGTTTTTCTATTAGAATCATATTCTTTTAGAGCTGTTTTCTTAATTAATCCATTTTTTGTTGCCATTAGTAAGTATTTGTCATCTGCAAAGTTTTGTATTGGTATAACTGCTGATACTTTTTCTCCTGGGTCTAGACTTAATAAGTTAACAATTGCTGTTCCTTTTGCTGTTCTTCCTGCTTCTGGTATTTCATATCCTCTTAGTTTATATACTTTACCTTTATTTGTGAAGAATAGAATTACATCATGAGTAGATGCTGTAAATATTTGTTTTACAAAATCTTCTTCTCTAGTTGCGATTCCTGTAATTCCTTTTCCACCTCTTCTTTGACTTCTATATGTATCTATTGGCATTCTTTTAATATATCCAAAGTGCGTTAATGTTACTACTGTTTGTTCTTCTTTTATTAAGTCATCTAAGTCTATTTCTCCTTCTGCTGCAACTATTTTTGTTTTTCTTTCATCACCAAATTTATCTTTTATTTCTAATAATTCTTCTTTAATTATTTCAAATACTAATCTTTCGCTATTTAAAATTGCTCTTAAATGTTCAATTAATTCCATTAATTGCTTATATTCTTCTTCTATTTTTTCACGTTGCAATCCTGATAATGTTTTTAATCTCATGTCTAATATTGCTTGTGCTTGGATGTCTGTTAGTCCAAATCTTTCCATTAATCTTTCTTTTGCATCATCATATGAAGAACGAATTATTTGGATTACTTCATCAATATAGTCTAATGCTATTTTTAATCCTTCTAAGATGTGTGCTCTTGCTAGGGCTTTGTCTAAATCAAATTGTGTTCTTCTTAAAATAACATCTTTTCTATGGTCAATATATACATCTAACGCTTGTCTTAGAGTTAATATTTTTGGTTCTCCATTTACTAATGCAAGCATTATAATTCCAAATGTTGTTTGCATTTGTGTATGTTTAAATAATTGATTTAAAACAACTTGAGCATTTGCATCTCTTTTTAATTCAATTACAACTCTAACTTTTTCTTTTCTATCTGATTCGTCTCTACATTCAGAAATTCCTTCGATTTTCTTTTCTTTTGATAAGTCAGATATTGTTTTAATTAAGTTTGCTTTGTTTACTTGATATGGTAAAGATGAAACTATGATTCTTTGTCTATTACCACTCATTTCTTCTATGTCAGTTTCTGCTCTTAATGTTATTTTTCCTTTACCTGTTTTATATGCTTGTTTAATTCCTGCTGTTCCTAAAATTATACCTTCTGTTGGGAAGTCTGGTCCTTTTATAACTGACATTAAATCTTCATCTGATACATCATCTTCGTCAATTATTTTTATAATTCCATCAATTAATTCTGATAGATTATGTGGTGGAATATTTGTTGCCATACCTACGGCTATTCCTGAAGAACCATTTGCAAGTAATGCTGGAATTCTTGCTGGTAATACTGTCGGTTCTTGTAGTCTATCATCATAGTTTGGCATAAAATCAACTGTATTTTTTTCAATGTCTGATAACATGTATGCAGAAATTTTAGCCATTCTTGCTTCTGTATACCTCATGGCTGCTGCTCCATCTCCGTCAACAGAACCAAAATTTCCATGTCCATCTATTAACATATATCTCATAGAGAAGTCTTGTGCCATTCTAACCATTGCATCATATACTGAACTGTCTCCATGTGGATGGTATCTACCTAAAACTGAACCTACTGTGTTTGCACATTTACGGTATGGCTTGTCTGCTGTTATTCCGTCTTCATGCATTGCGTATAGGATTCTTCTATGTACTGGTTTTAAACCATCTCTTGCGTCTGGAAGGGCTCTTGATACGATAACACTCATGGCGTAGTCAATGTATGCTGTTCTCATTTCTTTTTCGATGTCTCTTTCGATTATTTTTCCGTCAAATCTTTCTTGTCTTTCTTCCATTGTTTTCCCTCTTTTCCTTTATTTTTCTACATTTGTATTATACTAAAACAAACCAAAATTTGCAAGTAAAATTGGCAAAAAATTTAGGGAATTCGTCGTTTTGGGACACAACTTTTATTTTATTGTTTCTCTTTACTATTTAAATAATTTTTCAGTATATTTACTCTGTTTTTGTCAATGTAAACCTGTTTCAAGATGATTCATTCCCTAATTAACAGTAACTATAATAAATGGGTAGCATATAGTGGTATTGATTTTATATTATTACTAAATCCAAAGTTTTTACTAGATATTCGTATACTATATTTAGGTTTGTATCTTTTTATATAATAATTTAAACTTTTTGATGTAGTATTATCTGATGCTTTTACTTCAATAGGTATAATATCACCATCTATATTTATTAAAAAATCTACTTCATACATTCCACTATTTACTTGCCAGTAGTATAATTCTCTATTTTTAGCGAATAGGATTTCTGCCACATAATTTTCTGCTAAAATTCCCTTATATATCATATTCTTATTTGATATAATTTCATTTACACTAATTTTTGCTAATGCTCTTAATAATCCCATATCACTTAAATACACTTTAAATGTATCATCTGTATATGCCTTTAATGGTGATTTTGGTGTCTTTATATTATCACACTTTAAAATCATATTACTAGAAATTAGCCAATCTAAAGAACTTTCATATTCTCTTGCTCTTGCTGATTTTTCTATTAGAGAATACTTGAACTTTTTATTTTCTTTTCCTAATTGGGCTGGTATTGAATTATATATTCTTGCATTTCTTATGCTTTCAATATTTTGTGTATATTTTGCCATGTCTGCTATGTATGATGTTATTATTATATTATTTATTTCATCATCAAATTTTGTTATGTTTTTCTCGTTATCTATGTAATTTGAAATAGATGCTGGCATTCCTCCTATGCATATGTATTCATAATATAGCTTTAAGGCTTTTTCATGTAGACTTTCTAACATTGGCATCGTATTTTTATATGAGTTTTCTATAATTTTTAATAATTTTTCTTCTCCAATTGCTAACAAAAATTCTTCAAAATCCATTGGATATAGATAATCAATCCATACTTTGCCTACTGGAAATGAACTTTTAAATCTATTTATTTTTACTCCTAATAAACTTCCTGCACAAACTATTTTATAGTCTTTTTCGCTCTCACAAAAATATTTTAATGAACTTATTGCTCTTTCTGATACTTGTATTTCATCTAAAAATATGATTGTATTTTCAATATTTATATCTATATTTAGTATTGTTTCTATATTTAATATGATTTCTTCTGGGACAATAGTTTGTTCAAATACTTTTGATATATTTTCCATTTTATCTAAGTTTATATATATGTAATTTTCAAATTCATTTTTGCAAAAATTTTCTAGTATATATGTTTTTCCAGTTTGTCTTGCACCAACTAACATATATGGCATTTTTATTTTTTCTTCTTTCCATTTTAATAACTTTTGATATATCTTTCTTTTCATCATTCTCGCCTCCCTTTAATATATTATACTTCTTTTTAATATTTTAGTCAACAAAAAACGTGATAATATCACGTTTTTTGTATTGAAATTCGTGATATTGTCACGTTTTTATTGTTTAGAAATATTTTTTTCTATTATTTTTCTTTACCATTTAAGCAATTTATCATTAAATTAACTCCATCTATAAAACCCTGTTTATACATTTCTTTATTATATTTACTTATTTTTATATTATATTCATCTTCTATTTTATTGAATATTTCTTTTAATTCTTTTGGATTATTCGTATTCTCCATTATTGTTTCTGTATTTATTGTTTTTAATTCTTCTTTTATTTCTTGATTTACTTTTTTTATTATTTTATCTATTTGTTCTTCTTGTGAATTATATATTATTTCTATTATGTCTTTTTCTTTTAAATTTTCTTGATTTTCCATGTTCCCCCTACCTTTTCAATGTAACTAATTTTTGTAAATTTTGCTTGCATTGCCTTTCTTTTTTATTAATCTTTTAATTTATTATTTATTTTTTATCTGTTTTTATACTATTTCACAATAAATATATTTCTAATATTTCTATTTCTCCCTTTGAGTTTAATTCTCCATAAAGATTAATATAATCACTTTTTATTAAATTTCTATAACAAAAATCTGCTATTTCATTATATCCTTTTAATGTAATTATACTTTTATTATTTAATCCAATTTGAAATATAGCTATAGAATAATATTTTTTATTATTAACTATAAATTTAAAATCTATATCACTTATTATTTTACCTATTAAAAAACATGTATTCATCTTTATATTTAATGTTTCAATAATTTATTTAACATTTTCTCCTTTCAAAATTTCTTTTTTAATGATTACTATATTTTTCTTTTTCCTGGTCAAAATAATATACTACATATCCATATCTTTTTTGTATTAATAACTCAGTATATTTTTCCAATGAATCTATTGGAAATCCTACTTTGCATATTTCTTCTTTGAAACAACTTACTTTTAATCCAAGTAAATTATTTAATAATACTGCATCTTTTCCTACAGATATATAAAAATTTCGTAAGCGGTCAAATGAACTACCACCAGAAATATTAAATTTTCAAGGTACATATGAAGAACTTAAAGTTGAATAAAAAATGAACAACCTCAAACTCTAGTCCAATTATATAGGATTAAGTTTGAGGTTTCAATACGTCTTTTTGTTGACCGCTTACAAAAGTTTCCTAGGTTACATATAACTATTTTCCCATTATCTATTTTTTGTAATATTTCCATCATTTTACTAAAACTCATTTTATCACCACTTTTCTATATATTTTTCGTGCCATTTTTTGTGCTTTTCAAAAGCATAAAAAACGCCACGTCAGTGGAATTTTTCCCAATCCACCCAAAAATCGTTTTTCAAACGATTTTGCTTGAATTTAGAAAAATTCCTTCTTAACGTCTAAAGTCGTTAAGACTTTTATTCTAATTTTCTACTTTAAAACTAATTTATTAGTATATTTTTAATTATCAATTTTAGCTTTCAGCTTTACAAAAACAAAGCTGGGCGAAAACCAATGTTAGCAGTGCCATCATTAGACAAATCACGGTCGTCACGACTACTGGCTGGAAAAACAGAGCTCGCATAGTTGTAAAAGCCGGCCTCTAAGAATTCGTCTACCGGTTTTGTTGGCTGGTATTTCTGTTGTCCATTCCCATAAATTTCCTGCCAGGTCATATATGTTATTTTTGTTTGTTTCTTCTTTTTCTCCTGTATTTATTAAACTTGCTGG
>CALXXH010000027.1 GCA_944392635.1 uncultured Clostridia bacterium
AAAACAGCTGCTAAAAAAGCAGAAACAAAAACAGCAAAAGCAGATGAAAAAGCTGAAGTTAAAGAAAAAGTAGAAGCTTAATTTTATGGAATAAATAACTATAAAACCGAAGGGAGTGAGAAAGAATGGCTCATAAAAAAGGTCAAGGTAGTAGCCACAACGGTAGAGAGAGCGAGTCTAAAAGACTTGGAGTAAAAAGAGCAGATGGTCAATTTGTTTTAGCAGGAAATATCCTAGTAAGACAAAGAGGAACAAAAGTACATCCAGGAAACAATGTTGGTAAAGGTAGTGATGATACACTTTATGCATTAGTTGATGGAAATGTTAAATTTGAAAGAAAAGGTAGAGATAAAAAACAAGTAAGTGTTTATCCTGTGGAAGGATAACTATATAATCATGTCATAAATACGTAGAAAGAGAGATAAGCTACGTATTTTTTCTATTTAAAAGCATTTACAATAAACAAAAAATAAGATATAATTTAACTTAAATAAAATTTAATTAATACAATAAAAAATGTCGCATAACAACTTAAAATGCGGCATTTAAAATAAGGAAAGGAGAAAAAAACATGGCAAAGATTTTAGAAGATATTTCTAGAACATTAAATGAATACTTATTATTACCAAATTTAACAGATGAAAGATGTATACCAAATAATGTATCATTAAAAACACCACTAGTAAAATTTAAAAAGGGAGAAGAAGCAAAATATTATGCAAATGTACCAATGGTATCTGCAATAATGCAATCAGTTTCAGGAGAAGAAATGGGGATTGCACTTGCACGTGAAGGTGGAGTAGCATTTATCTATGGTTCACAATCAATAGAATCACAAGCAGCAATGGTAAGACATGTAAAAAAACATAAGGCAGGATTTATCATAAGTGATTCAAATGTAAAATCAGGAACACCACTAAAAGATGTAATTGAATTAGTAAAAGAAACTGGACATTCAACTGTAATGATAACAGAAGATGGAACAGCAAATGGAAAGTTTATTGGTTTAGTTACAGACAAAGATTATAGACTTTCAAGAGATGATATGGATGCACCAATAGATAATTTCATGACTCCAAAAGAAAAAGCAGTATGGGCACATGAAGGAATTAATTTAGCAGAAGCAAATGATGTAATTTGGGAAAATAAAATTGCATGTTTACCTATTTTAGACGATAATGAAAATCTAAAATATCTAGTATTTAGAAAAGATTATGAAGAAAGAAAAAATAATCCAAATTCTTTGTTAGATGAAAATAAGAGGTACATAGTAGGAGCTGGAGTTAATACAAGAGATCACGAAGAAAGAATACCTGCTTTAGTTGATGCAGGTGTAGACATACTATGTATGGATTCTTCTGATGGATATTCAATATGGCAAAAAAGAACAATTGACTTTGTAAGAGAAAAATACGGAGATAGTGTAAAAATAGGTGCAGGAAATGTAGTTGATAAAGAAGGATTTAGATATTTAGCAGAAGCAGGAGCAGATTTTATAAAAATTGGAGTAGGTGGAGGATCTATTTGTATAACTCGTGAAACAAAAGGAATAGGACGTGGTAATGCATCAGCTCTAATAGATGTTGTTGCAGCTCGTAATGAATATTTTGAGGAAACTGGAGTATATATACCACTATGCTTAGATGGTGGAATTGTACATGACCATCATATTACAATAGCTTTAGCACTAGGAGCAGATTTTGTAATGCTTGGAAGATATTTTGCAAGATTTGATGAAAGCCCAACAAGAGTTGTAAAAAAAGGAAATGGATATGTAAAAGAATATTGGGGAGAAGGTTCAAACCGTGCAAGAAACTGGCAAAGATATGATATGGGAGGAGATAAAAAACTTTCATTTGAAGAAGGTGTCGATTCATACATCCCATATGCTGGTAGATTGAAAGATAATTTGGAAATAACAGTTGCAAAAATAAAATCAACAATGTGCAACTGTGGAAGTATAACAATTCCAGAATTCCATGAAAAAGCAAGATTAACACTTGTATCACAAGTAAGTATTGCAGAAGGAAGTGCACATGATGTTATATTAAAAGAAATTGATAATCAATACAAATAAATAATATAATTAAAAGAAGGAATCGATTATGGTAAATCGACCCCTTCTTTTTTTTCTAACCATTTCATTTCTTTAGAAATCTTCTCGAGTTCCTTTTGCACAGCAAAAGAACGAGGAAGTTTTTGCAAATCAATAAGCTTCCTTTCAAGACAAATATATAAATTTTCCAATAAAAGATGAGGATTGGAAAAATAGATGTCATTAAAATCAATCAAATAAATATTTCTCAAAATGATTTTCCTTGTTTGCTGACTAAAAGAAACTTTTAAAAATTTTCGAGTCTTGCGTGAACGGCGTGTTATACAACAATGTTTCCGTAAACGCCTAAAATGAAATGAAATTAGTATTTTTTGAGTTTTGAAAAAGTTTCGCATAATACTCCTCCTCTTAATGCTAATTGGCATTTAAAAACAAATACAATAAACTACAAATATAGTATAACATGAATAGCTAATAAGAACAACAAAAACAATGTGAATTTTTTGTGAAATATTATTAACAAATTTCAATATTTAATATATGAAATATTGCAGATTTTTATATACCATGTTATAATTTAAAAGAAAAAAGGAGACGTTTTAATATGGACAAAAAAATAGACATATTATTAACAACATATAATTCTAATTTAGATTTCTTAAAAGAACAAATTGATAGCATATTAACACAATCATATAAAAATATATCTTTATTAATAAGTGATGACAACTCTTCAAATCCCAAAGTTATAGACTTACTAAAAGAGTATGAAAAAAAAGATAAAAGAATAAAACTATATTTACAAGAAAAAAATTTAGGATATAATAAAAACTTTGAATTTTTATTAAAATGTTCAGGAGCAGATTATATAATGTTTTGCGACCATGATGACATTTGGAATAGTGACAAAGTAGAAAAAAGCTTAAAAAAAATGTTAGAAGAAAAAGTAGACTTAGTATATTGTAATGCAGAACAAATCAATGAAAAAGGAGAAATAATCCAAAAAAATTATTTTAAATATAAAAATGTACCACTGATTAATAAAAAAAGTCATCTAGCAATATCAAGATGTATAGGGATAGGTTGTTCACAAATTATAACAAAAGATGTAAAAAATAAAATGTTGCCATTTTTAAACTCAGTAATAGCACATGATTGGCTTGCATCTTTTATTGCAAATGAAAATAAAGGAATTACTTATATAAAAGAACCTTTATTTAAATATAGACTTCACACTAGTAATGTTTTTGGTGGAAGAAGTTTAGCTCAAAACTTATCAAGATGGAAAGAAGAAAATGGAACAAGTTATAAAAGTTACTTAAAATATAGAAAAGAAAAGGTAATTGATAAAGCATACTTAGATGGAGCTAAAATGTGCTTGGATTATAGCAAAAATGAAGAAGATAAAGGATTTTTAAAGAAACTAATAAATTATTATGAAAATTTAGAGAAATCAAAATATATAAATTTCCATATAATAAGGTATTTTAAATTTTTAGCTGGAAAAAATCTTTTTAAAAAGATGGTAAAAGAAATTGTAATATTTCATTTTCCGCTAATAGGATATATAATTTTTAGAAAATAAGGGGGATAAAAGAGATGTTTTTAGAAAAAAGAAAAATTATTATAATGATAATAATAACAATAATTGCTATTATTTCATTATTTACTTTTTCAGCAGCAAAAGATGAGGAAAACACAAAAGATAATATTGTAAAAATAGAAGAAGTAAATGAACAAGAAGATATTGTGAAAGTAGAATATGAATATGACGAAAAAGAAAATACAGCAATTGCTAAAATAATATCAAAAACAGAATTAAAAAACACAAAACCAACATGGACATTAAGTGAAAATAAAAAAGAGTATACAAAGAGATTTACGGGCAATACGAATTACACAACACAAGTAGAAGATATAAATGGAAGTGTATATACTGTAAATATAGTAATAACACAAATACAACCATTATCAATAAAAATGAATTATGAATATGATGCAGAAGAAAATATAGTAATAGCTAAAATGATATCAAATATAGAATTAAAAAACACAAAACCATCATGGACATTAAGTGAGAATAAAAAAGAATATACAAAGAGTTTTACAGGAAATATGAATTATACAACACAAGTAGAAGATGTAAATGGAAGTGTATATACTGCAAATATAGTAATAACACAAATACAACCATTAGCAATAGAAATTGAATATGAATATAATGCAGAAGAAAATGTTGTAATAGCCAAAATGATATCAAATATAGAATTAAAAAATACAAAACCATCATGGATATTAAGTGAGAATAAAAAAGAATATACAAAGAAATTTACAGGTAATATGAATTATACAACACAAGTAGAAGATGTAAATGGAAGCATTTATACTGCAAATATAGTAATAACACAAATACAGCCATGGGAAACAACAATAGATTATGAATATAATACAGAAAAAAACATTGTAACAGCTAAAATGACATCAAATATAGAATTAAAAAACACAAAACCATCATGGACATTAAGTGAGGATAAAAAAACATATACAAAAACATTTAATGAAAATATGGATTATTATACAGAATTTGAAAATGTAAATGGAGAAAAGAAAAACGTTAATATTAAAGTAAATGAAGTTATAATAGCTAATTTAAAAGTAGATTACCAATATGATGATGTAAAAAATACAGTTACAGTAAAAGTAACATCTAATATAGAATTAAAAGATACAAAACCAAGTTGGACATTAAGTGAAGACAAATTAGTGTATACAAAAGAATTTGGAAATAATGAACATTATAATACAGTATTCATAGATTGTTATAACCATAACATAAATGTAGAAATAAATGTACAACAAATTGATAAAACACCACCACAAATAACTTTAGAATATAAATACAATAAAGAAGATTCAGTTACAATATCAATGAAATCAAACGAAAAATTAGGAGATACAAAACCAAGTTGGACTTTAAGTGAAGACAAATTGACATATTCAAAAGTATTTGGAGCAGATGAAGACTATACTACAGATGTTCAAGATATATATGGAAATGTTACAAATGTACATATAAAATTGAAGAAGAAAAGAAATATTTACCCACAAGCAGATGGTTCAACAATCGCAGTTAACTATATGTACACTTCATATGAAAATGTAATTGTTGAAATTGTATCAAGTGTACAATTGCAAGGTACAAAACCATCATGGACACTAAGTGAAGATAAATATACATACACAAAAATATTTACAGAAGATACTGAATACACAACACCAGTAATAGATATTAATGGAAGACAAAAAAATGTATATATATCAATAGATTACTTCTTTAAGATTATTTATGAAACAGGAACATATGGATTTAGTGGAGCAGCAGTTAGAGGAGTTGCAGGAGGTTCTGCATTACAATATTTAAGAGTTGGAAATGGAAATAATGTACTTTTTGCAACATTTTGTGTACATGGATTTGAAGATTCATGGCCTCAAGATGGAACAGTATTAGTTGATATAGCAGATAAATTTTATAATAGATTAGTAAATGATAAAGATGAAGCATTAGCAAAAAAATGGACAATCTATATTTTAAGAGAAGTAAACCCTGATGGAAGAATGCTAGGAACTACAAATAATGGACCAGGAAGAACGACTTTGTACAGTAGTATTGGAAGAGGTATGGATATAAATAGATGTTGGCAAACAGGAAGTTATTATAAAAGATATACGGATAATAGAAATTATAATGGTACAGCAGGATTCCAAGCTTATGAATCAGCATACTTAAGGGATTTTATGCTTAGTCATAAGTCTACAAATGGTCAAACAGTAGTAGTAGATTTACATGGATGGGAAGATCAATTAATTGGAAATTCTCAAATTTGTAATTATTATAAACAACAATTTCCAAGTTGTTCAACTAAAAATTATGAAAATTATGGAACACAATATTTAATCACATGGGCTAGACAAAACTTAGGAGCAAAGGCAGCTTTAGTTGAATTACCATTGGCTCGTGATTGGGTTCAAGTAAATAATATGGACTTAGCTAATAAATATATAAATGCAACTTTAAATATGTTAAGAGGGATTTAAAAAATGAAAATAAATAAAAAAATTATATTAATTATAATAATAGCAATAATTCTTGTTATATCTTGTGTAGTGTTGCTACTTTATTATAAATCAAAGAAATCAAACAAAGAAGAAAATGCTGAAGTAAACGAAATTAGTGAAAATGTTATACAAGATTATCTAAATACAAAAGAAAACTCTGTAATGTATAAAGATAATGCAACATTAGAAGAATTAAAAGAAGAATATAAAATTACAGGAGAAGATGAATTGTATTTCATAGAAACAGAAAGTGATGGAAGAAAAGTAATTAATGTAAAGCCAGACATTGATTATAAAGTAGCATTCTGTGGAATGGTTAATGGAGAAATGCCTAATCTAAAAGATATAAATAAAATATATGAAGAAAAAGCTCCAACGAAAAATGGAATATGGATAAACATAAATGATAGAGAAAAAATAGTAAATTATTTAAATAACAATAGCAAATTAAAAGCAGAATATGAAGTAGACCAAGAAGGATATTTAAAAATAACAAAAACAGAAGATCTATCTAGCACAGATGAAGTAATAAGAAAAATAATAGAAGGAAACAAGCAATATGTATTAAGCATATCTAGTAAATGCTATATGGTAGATGTAGTTACAGGAAAAATAGTAGAAAATAGATACAATGATTTAGAAGAATATCAAACATATGAATATTTTCAAGATGGAGATAAAATAATAATATTCATAAGTGAAAATTTAGAAAATAGAATGACAAATGATGAGATTTTTGATAGTTTAATAGAATTAGCAAAACAATTATAAGAAAAAAATAAGAGCATACTATTTTAAACAAAATTCAAAAAGTTAGATGCTTTTTGATTAAGTTTATATAGAATGCTCTTTATTTTTAGATATTTCGTGATAAAACTCATTTTTTTGCCATATTAATTGACAAAAAGGCGATTTAAAGATAGAATATACTATATAAAAATGCGAGTAAAAACAGGAGATGAAAAATAACGTATGGAATTTATAAAATCAATATATAAGAATAGAAAATTAGTATGGCAATTAGGAAAAAATGATTTTAAAAATAGATTTGCTAGTACAAGTTTAGGTAGCATATGGGGATTTTTTCAACCATTTGTATTTATGATTACATATGTCATAGTATTTCAATATATATTAAAAACGGGAAGTGCAGGAAATGACCCGTATGTAGTATGGTTTTTGCCAGGAATGGCTATGTGGCAATGTATTAATGAAACAGTTCTAAATGCAAGTGGTTCTATTATAACCTATAGCTATTTGGTAAAAAAAGTAGTTTTCCCAGTAGATGTTATACCAATAATATCTATTATAGCAAGTAGTTTTGTAGGTGTATTTTTATTTATTGTAGCAATAGTAGTTGGTTGTCTATTTAAATATGTTCCAAATTTTTTACAAGTAATTTATATTATTATTGCAGCATATTGCTTCTTAATAGCATTTACAAGATTCACATCAGCAGTTACAACATTAGTACCTGACTTTGCACAACTATTAGGAATTATGATGCAACTATTTTTCTGGTTTACACCAGTTGTTTGGAATTTATCAATGCTTTCAAATCACCCTACTATATTAGCGATTATGAAATGTATGCCATTTAATTATTTAGTATCAGGATTTAGAGATGCATTTATTTCAAGCAATATTGTTACAGAACAGAATGGAATTTATACTATTGTTTTTTGGATAATTACAATTGTTATGTTTGTATGGGGAAATTATATATTTAATAAAAACAAAAAAGATTTTGCAGATGTATTATAAAAAGGATAGGAAAAAATGGAAGAAAAAATTGATATATTATTAGCAACTTATAATGGTGAAAAATACTTAAAAGAACAATTAGATAGCATATTAAATCAAACATATAAAAATATAAGATTAATTATATCAGATGACTGTTCAAAAGATACAACTAGAGAAATTTTGAAAGAATATGAGCAAAAAGATGAAAGAATAAAAGTATTTTACCAAGAAAAAAATTTAGGATATATTAAAAATTTTGAATTTTTACTAAAACAAGTGCAAGATGAAATTTATATGTTATCTGACCAAGATGATGTATGGCTTCCTGAAAAAGTGGAAAAATCATATGAAATATTAAAAAAGCAAAATGCTGATTTAGTATTTGGAGATTTAGAAGTAGTCGATAAAGAACTAAATACCATATATCCATCTTTTAATGAGTTTATGAAACTAGATAGAAAAATAAAAAAATATATTGATAGCTATAAAATAAACTACTTATATAATTGTGTAACAGGATGTACAGTGATGTCAAAAAAAGAATGGATTAATACTTTAATACCATTTCCTGCAAAAAGTAAATATGCAATTCATGATCACTGGATAGGACTTATAATTTCACTAAATGGTAAATTAGCATATATTCCGGAAAAATACATAAAATACAGACAACATTCAAATAATGAAGTAGGAACTAACAAGATATCTCATAATTTTAAAAAACTAGAACAAGTAAGGGATTTATTCATTGAAGTAAAATTATCAGTTTTTGGAACTTATGTAGAAAACAATGAAAAATTTCCTAAAGAACTGCAAAAATTAAATACAAAAGCATATAACTATTTCAAAATGATAGAAAAAAAGAAAAACTTTAATTTTAGAAATTGGGGAGTATTTCACAAATTATATAAAACAGAAACATTTATGTATTATATAGAAAATTTCTTAATTATGAATATGCCATTTATTGCAAAAGGCTTATTTAATATTAGATATAGCATATTAAAATTATTAGGAAAAAGATAATGGACAAGGAGGAAATACTAAAGTGGACAATAAAACTGAAAAAAATGACATAAATGTGAAAAACAATGAAGAAAATATAAATGAAGAAACAATTATAAAAATAGAACATTTATGTAAGAATTATAAAATGTTTAATAAAAAACAAGATAGATTAATAGAAACATTAATACCAGCTATAAAAAGACATGATATATTCAAAGCATTAGATGATTTCTCACTTGAATTAAAAAAAGGTGAAGTGTTAGGTATTTTAGGGAAAAATGGTGCAGGAAAATCAACTTTATTAAAAATAATTACAGGAGTAGTAACACCAACTAGTGGAACAATGGAAATTAAAGGGAAAATTAGTTCATTACTAGAATTAGGTGCTGCTTTTAATATGGATTTAACAGGTATTGAAAACATATATCAACATGGACAAGTTATGGGACTAACAAACGAAGAAATAGAACAAAAAAAACCAGAAATAATAGCATTTGCAGATATTGGAGAACATATTTATCAACCTGTAAGAACTTATTCATCAGGAATGTTTGCACGTTTAGCATTTGCATGTGCAATTAATGTAGACCCAGATATTTTAATTGTAGATGAAGTATTATCAGTAGGAGATATGGCATTTCAATTAAAATGTTTTAAAAAGTTTGAACAATTAAAAAAAGATGGTAAAACTATTATATTTGTTACACATAGTATCAATGATATTTTAAATAACTGTAGCAGAACAATTATTATGAATGAGGGTAAGAAAATCTTTGATGGTGGTGTAAAAGATGGAGTAGAAAACTATAAAAAATTAATTACAGGAATGTTAAAAGAACAAGATTTAAACCAAAATAAAACAAATAATCCAATAAAAACAGAAGCCATTTTAGGTGTAAATGATGACAATGTAGAATGGAAAAAATATTTTACAGTAAATCCAGATGTAATAAAATACGGAAATGGACAAGCAGAAATTATTGACTTTGGAATTTTTAACAACAAAGGAGAACCAAGTAGTATTATTGACAGTCAAGAAGAAGTTACTGTAAAACTAAAAGCAAAATTCAATGAAGATATAGAATGCCCAACATTTTCAATGACAATAAAAGATTTTAACGGTAAAGAAATTTGTGGAACTAATACAAACTTTTTAAATTATTATACAGGTAATTGTAAAAAGGGAAATACCTATATTTGTGAATTTAAACAAAAATTTCAATTAGCACCAGGAAAATACACATTATCTTTAAGTTGTAGCAGGTATGATTATAACGGAGAAATAGTTGTTTTAAATCGAAATTACGACTTGATGATATTTGAAGTAATGTCAAGCAAAAGATTTGTTGGATATTACAATTTAGACACAGAGGTATATTTTACAAAAATTGATGAATAGGAGTAAAAATGAAAGAAGTACATTTATTTATACTATGGGAAAATGCAAGATATAAGGAAGAAGAAATACTTAAAGACATAAAAGAAAATTTCAATATTATAGGATTATACAATATGAAATGGAATAAAGAAAATTTTTCACAAAATTTGTCAAGATTCTATGGCACTAATTTACCAAAAGATTCAGCAAAAGAACAACATTGTGGAAATGGTGATTTTTTATTAATTATAGTTGAAGTTGAAAATCCTAAATATGAAAAAAGAGATACAAGCAAAGGTGAACAAGTAGTAAATGTTAATATGTTTGATAAAAAAGCATATTATAGAGAGCTAACAGGAGGAGGGCATAAAGTTCATGCAACAAACTCTACGATAGAGACAAATCATGACTTAACTTTATTACTAGGAAAAAATATAGAAGACTATATAAAAGATTTAGATAGAAATAAAGAAGTTCAAGTTACAAACTTAGAACAAGAGTTAGTAGGACAAAATGGTTTTAAAACAGTTAAAGAAATGTTTTATGTATTAAATAATTGTATTAATTATACAATTATTAGAAATTATGAAACACTTCCAGAAGAAATATATGTAAATGAACATAACGATATTGATATTATTTGTGACTCTTATGAAAATGCAGCATATGTATTAAATGCTAAAAAAGTATTTCCAGAAGATTATAGAGTTCATTATAAAGTAAAAGTAGAAGACAAATTTGCATTTTTTGACTTAAGATATATTGGAGATAGTTATTATTATTATCAAATGGAAAAAGACATATTAGATAATAGAAAATACAATAAAAAAGGATTTTACACAGTAGATAAAGAAGATTATTTTTATTCACTTATCTATCATGCATTAATACACAAACCACAATTTGCAAAAGACTATGAAGATAGATTAATAAAAATGAATCCAACAAATATAAAGCTAGAAACTAAAGAAGATTTTGTAAAAATATTAAATAGGTGGCTTATTAGTAAAGGATATAGCATCACTAAGCCAATTGATAAATCTGTTGCATTTAACATAGAAAATGCAAAACAGTTTGATAGCTTTTTATTATATAGTCCATTAAAAGAAATAGAAAACTTAGAACAAGAAAAAATACAATTAGAATTAGAAAAACAAAAAATAACAAATGAACTCAATAAAATAGTAAATTCTAGGTCATGGAAGATGACTAAACCAATAAGGGACTTTCGAAATAGAAAAAATAAACGGTTATTAGTCAAAAAGAGAGGAGTTCTACAATGAAGTTAAATTTAGAATTTTGCAAGGAACAAGAAAATTTAAAGCCAGAAGAAAAAGAATTAAATGAAAAAATAGAAAAAAACTTAGGAAATTATGAAATAGTAAAAGAAAGGGAT
>CALXXH010000028.1 GCA_944392635.1 uncultured Clostridia bacterium
TAAACGCTGTTGAGCCTATAATTGCATATGTTCAAATTGGAAGTAAAACTTATGAAATAAATATTAGATAAAATAAACTTTATATGGAAAGTTTTAGAAACAATTTTGGATTTATATTAGGAATTATATTTATAGTTTCAATTTCAATCTTGTCTATATTATTAATAAATTATATTTATAAATATATTAAAAAGGCTGTTCTAAAAAGATATACTAGTAACAAAGATAGAAAAGGAAAGATTAAATATTTACTTGATTTGGATAAGAGCAAAACTGATTTGATAAAGGCATTTTTAAAAGAAAAAAATCATACGCTTTCTCTAACGATGAATGATGGCATTACGGTCGAATTTGAATATATGTATATAATATCTAAAGCTGGAGGAACACAAGTTATGAACTTTTATAAAGATATGCCGGTACTTAAATATTTTTTACAACCATGGGTAGAAAAGATAATAAAAGAAGAAGAAACATTAAGAAAAAAATTTCTTAATTAAATATTTGTAAGAAGGTATAAAGATGATTTTAGACAGTTATTTTGAAGAAATAATGAAATATGCTCATTTTTGGAACTGGTTACCAGATTGGGAATTGGTACAAAAGGTATATAATGAATACCCAGAGACATACTCAATTTTATTACCGTTTGCATATTCGTATTTAGAAGAAATAATTCGTTCTACAACCACAGAATATGGTAGAGAAATTATGGATGAAAAAGGTGTAGAAAGGAAAAGAAAAACAGGAATAGATTTAATTAATTTAGCAATAAACCAAAATAGAAGTAATATAGAATATGTTACTATATTAAAAGGTTTAAAAAACTATTTTAGTAAATCTAAAGCCATTAATTCAGGAGATAATAGGAATGGGGTTAATCATGGATATATGCACCCAAGATTTTGGCATAAAGAAGATTTTGAAAAATTGATATGTGATATTGCAGAAATATCAAAATATTCAAAATTTTAATATGGTTTATTTATTCTTATTTCAAATTTAAAGGATATAAGAAATTGATATATAAAATTTTATTATAGAAGTCTAAGAATTTTTATAAAGAGTACTATTTTAATTTTTGAACTAATATAGCAATGATAGGTTGCTAATACAAAAGAAAATTAAATAATTTTTAAAATCAAATGTGTTGAAATAAAGAAAGTTAATACTTAAAAGTCAGTATATAAGCCAGTTAGGAGAATTAGTCTATATGGACTATGCCTCTACTGAAAAAATCTTGTAACTTAGTTAAATAAAAGTTTACAAGATTTCTATTTAAAAAATAATATTTATAAATAAAATTTTACAATTAACTTGATTTTTCATAAAAAATGTTATATATTATTTAACATAGGAAATGAGAATAAGCAGAGTGTGTTGCCACCTTTAACTCTTTGATGTGTACATATTATTCCACAGCTTTTAGCTTGTGAGATTGACAACTGGGGGTGGTGCTATGGTAGAAACAGTTTTAATAATGACTATCAAACTACTATTCTTAGGATTAGTAGGTGTAACTATCATAAATTTTGCCTTAGTATTCATCATCTTGTATTTACTACATAGGCAATAAAAAATAACCATTCTGCTTTGCCGGGCGAATGGTTATTATCATTCTCGTGGCAACCACTTTGTGGTTTCTCATTTTCTATAATTATTATACACACTTTTTCCATTTTTGTCAAATGGATTTTTTTATTTTCAAAGTACAATTTTAAAAATTTTTTAGTTCATAAAATTGACAAGGAAAAAAATTTCTACTACAATTAATGCAATAAACATATAGAGGAAAAAGCTATGAAGATTTATTGCATTAGCTAAATTTTTATAATCATACACTATACATAAAATATAATATTACTCGATCCAGAGTAGAAAGAGCAATCCGTCATGCAATAGAAGTTGCGTGGGGACGTGGACAACAAGAATCAGTAGAGAACATATTTGGCTACACAATTTCTGCAAGCAAAGGAAAAGCAACTAACACAAAATTCATAGCAATGGTAGATGATAAGCTACGTCTTGAATTAAAGAGTGCATAAAAAATAATATAAAAAATTGTATAATCCTTAGAAAAGTGGAAAAAATATTAAAAATACAAAATAATAGGGAGGATACAATGGAAGAAAGTAAATTAAAAAACATGGTGGTGCTAAAGAATTTACCATCTAATTTAATAGAAGAAGCAATTATAGTTTTAAAGTCAAATAAAAAGGTGAAAAAATTAGAAAAAATAGATAAAGAAAAAAAGAATGAAACAAGCACAATAAAGAGTAATACTACAAAAAGGGATTTTGTAGTAAAAGAAGCAGAAGTAGTACTTGCATCATATATATCAAAAATAGAAAATAATAATAAGATAAATAAGCAAAAGAAAATAGAACAAAACAAAAAAATTCGTAGATTAAAAAATTATGCATTTTTATCAAGTTTAATAATTTTTGTACAATTACTCTTACTTATAATAAAATAAAAGCATAAAATACTTTTTCCTTTCATATAGTTTAAAAGAAAACAAAGGAGGAAGTATTTTTTATGGAAAAAGCAATTAGTGTGGAAGAAAGAATTAGACGAGCTGAGGAAATTTATGAAAAAAGAAGACAAGGTGAGAGTAGACCTATTACAAAAGTCTCAGTTAATAATAATAGGAAAGATGTAAAGTTATTGAAAAAAATGATAATACAGATTTTAGTTTGTATATCTATTTATATGGGAATTTATGCTATTTATAATAATAAATATGTGTTTTCAGAAGATTTTATAAAAAAAGCAAATGAAGTATTATCTTATGATACAAATTTTCAAGAATTGTATAATAATGCAAAAAATCAAATACAAGCATTATTTGCAAAGGATAATAAAGATGATGGTGAACAAGTAAATGAACAAGAACAACAAACTGAGGAAAATGCTGTACAAAATGGTATAGGAGGAGCAGAGGGAGAAGTACAGCAAGAAAATTTAACAGAAAATCAAAATGTACAATTAAGCCAAGAAGAACAAGATATACAAGATATAAAAAATACAACAACTTTTATTAAACCAGTAGAAGGAACAATAAGCTCTCAATATGGACAAAGAGATACAGCGACTGGAACAGTACCTAAGAATCATACTGGAACAGATATTGCAGCAGTAACTGGTACAAAGATAAAGTCAGCAACAGAAGGAGAAGTTGTTTTAGTATCTAATGAAGGAGATTATGGGAATCATTTAAAAGTACAAATAGGAGAAGTAAGCATTATATATGCACATTGTAATAATATATATGTAAAACAAGGAGATAAACTAACTCAAGGACAAGAAATTGCAGAAGTTGGTTCTACAGGTAATTCTACTGGACCTCATCTACATTTTGAAATTAGAATTCATGAAAGAACGGTTAATCCACAAAGTATATTAGAGTTATAAAATTTTATAATTCATAGTTTTTAAAAATCATAGTATTTTGGAAGTATAAGAGTAGCATGGCTGTGAATTATAATGTGAAAATATAAATAGTGTAGGTGGGAGAAAAATTATGAGATTTAAAATAGATTTAAAAATATTTTTGTTTTTGATAGTATTTTACTTTACGAAACAAATATATTTATATGCATTAATTATGATATTTGCTTTTATTCATGAATTAGGACATCTAATAGCAGGAATTTTGACTGGAATGAGACCGGAAAAGTTGGAAATTAAACCATATGGAGTAAGTGTATCATTTAAGTTGTTTCCAAAGGATTATAACAGTAAGATTGGTTTAGGTAATAGATTAGAAATAAAAAAGATAATTATAGCTTTAGCAGGTCCACTAACAAATGCCTTAATAATATTAGTAGTAGCTATGCTAGAAATTCAAACATCTTTAAAATTGTTAGTAATATATTCAAATATTTTATTAATTATATTTAATTTTTTACCAATCTATCCACTAGATGGGGGAAGAATAATAAAAAGTGTTGTACATATAATATTAGGAAAGAAAAATGCTGAGAAATATATAAATAATGTATCTTTTATTTCATTAATTATTATCACTTTTATTTCAAGTATACTTGTTTATAAATTAGAAAATATAGCAACATTTCTAATAGTAATTGTTTTATGGATAATGTATTTAAGAGAGGATATAAAGTATAAAAGAAGGATGGAAATTTATAAATTAGTACAAAAAACTATTGAAATTAATTGAAATAAATAGTAAACTATACTAAAGAAAAGGAGAATGCTAATGATGAAGAAGATTATTAATAATGAAAAAGGAATTACGCTGGCTTCTTTAGCGATTGCAGTAATTGTGATTTTAATATTAACTGGTATTATAATTTATAATATTAAAGATAATTTAAGGGTTACAAACCTTACAGAAATGCAAAATGATATACAAAATTTACGTGATAAAATAAGTAGTTATTATTCTACAAATGCTGCAATACCAGTGAAATTAAAATATACAAATACAGAGAATTTGGAAAGAATAAAACAAACAGGAGTTATTAGTGAAGAAGTAGACACAGGGGATTTTTATATTATAGATTTAAAAGAACTTGAAAATCTTACTTTGAATTATGGAGAAGATTATAAAAAAATATCTGATTCAACAACAGAGGAAGAAGCAAGTCAATATACAGACATATATATAATAAATGAAGCAAGTTATAATATATTTTATGTTGAAGGTATTAAAGTAGATGATGACTGGTTTTATACAGATTATACAAATGATGCACTAGACCAAGAAAAAGTAGACTTGAGATATGTAGAGGGCGTAAAAATACCTGATGACTTTTATTATGTTGGAGGAACAAAACAAGAAGGTATAGTTATCTCTGATAATATTGAAGATATGGGTAAAGGTACAAGCCATGAAGTGGCTAAAACATTAAAAGGTAATCAATTTGTATGGGTACCAGTAGAAAATGATAGTGATTTTCAAAGATATGAGGGATATATGGAGGGAAAATTAGATGCGAAATTATCTAGTTGTGAAGAGCCATATTCAAATGGATATGAAAATGAAGAAACAGAATATAATCAAATGAAGCAAAGTGTTTTGAAATATAATGGATTTTATGTTGGAAGATATGAGGCTGGAACAAGTTCTACATCAAAAAGAACAAATAATTCTGATATAACAGATAGTGTAGTAGTAAAACAAGGTGCTAATGTTTATAACTATATAGGTTGGTCAAATAGTAATGATATGACTGTAGAAACTGGGGGGGCAGTTCAAAAATCAAAAGATTTTGCGAAAGAGAATGATTATACTTCAGTAACAAGTACACTAATATATGGAGTGCAATGGGATGCAATAATGCAGTGGATAGATTCTGGTTATAAAAATGAAGATGGAAAATTGACAAGTATAGTAGCTGATTCAGATGGAAAAGGAAATGATACTGGATCATTAGAAGAAACTGGAGCAAATGAAAATTATAGCATAAAAAATATTTACGATTTAGCAGGTAATGCATATGAGTGGACAATGGAATTTTGTAAAGGTGCATATAGAGTTTCTAGAGGAGGTGACTTTGGAAGTTCGATTAGTGATTATCCAATTTCATATAGATATCCTCAAGAACAAGGAGAAATTAGTTCTACTGGTTTCCGTGTAGCCTTATATCTTAACGTAGAACCATTTGACGAAGACAAAGGAGTAAATGCACCACAATTAGGAAATGGTATGGAATTAGTAAGATATGATGAAAGCAAAAAAGATTGGGTTGTAGATAAAAGTAATTCAGCATATAATTATGAAGAACAAATGGCAACAACAGAAAATGGTGGAACAAGCCAGTGGGCAAATGCAAAATTAACAATAGATGGAGTAGATAGCTATTTTGTATGGATACCAAGATATGCATATAAAATAAATAATACAGACCAAACAATAGATGTAAAATTTATACAAAGAACAGGTACCGTAGCAGCAGACGGAACACCATGTAAGTATGCAGATGCCCCTACATTAAATACAGCTACAGATTATATAATTCATCCAGCATTTACAACTAATGCAGATTTAGGAGGAGGCTGGGATACAGAATTAGCAGGATTATGGATAGCAAAATATGAATCATCAAGAAGTGATGCAGAAGGGACAAATGCAGGAGCTTCAAACACAATAAAAGTACAGCCTAATGTATCAAGTTGGAGAAATATTACAATTGGAGAAGCATATGACCATTCAAGAGCATATGCGCAAAGCTTAAAAAGCCATATGTTAAAAAATAGTGAATGGGGAGCAGTTGCATATTTGACACATAGTAAATATGGAAGAAATGGAACAGAAGTAACTATAAATAATAATAGCAATTATTTGACAGGAAATGCAGGGGAAACTATCGATGCAAGTAGTAGTACAAATACAAATGCATATAATACTGAAAAAGGGGTACTTGCAAGTAGTACAGGAAATGTATATGGAATATATGACTTATCAGGAGGAGCATGGGAATATGTAGCAGCATATTATGCGGAAAGTTCAAATTTAGTTAATGGAAGTTCATTTGCAGATGGAACTAGTGATGAATATTCAACGGCATATACAGGAGTAACAGTAGAAAATGATTATAAATATGGAGATGCTACATATGAAACAAGTGGATGGAATGAAGATTTGGTAGCTTTTTTTACTTCTAATGTTCCTTTTTTAGAAAGAGGAGGCTATCATGGGCGTGGAGCTGATGCAGGAGTATTTAGTAGTGGTGTTATGATTGGTGATATTAAGGATGCTTGTGGTTTTCGTATAAGCCTTGTAACAGAATAATGAAAAATATATTTTATGTAGGAATTAAATTTCCTACTTTTTTAATGGACCTTTTTGAACAGTTATCATTAGAGAAATAGGAGGAAAAAGAAACTTGTAATAAAATTGTAACATTTTAGAAATATTTTTGTAATTTTCACAAAAAATACATTGACTTTTTTGTCTTTTCATTGTATGATATAAACGTTAAAATAAGTGTTTTTAAAATCCTAAGGAGGAGAATTATGGGAGAAGTAATTGTAATAACATCAGGAAAAGGTGGAGTAGGAAAAACAACAACAACAGCAAATTTAGGTTCAAGTTTAGCATTAGAAGGTAAAAAAGTAGCATTAGTAGACACAGATATTGGACTTCGTAATTTAGATGTTGTAATGGGATTAGAAAATAGAATTGTTTATGATATAGTAGATGTTGTTGAAGAAAAGTGTAAATTAAGACAAGCATTAATAAAAGATAAAAGATTTAAAGAATTATACCTACTACCAGCTGCTCAAACAAGAGATAAAAGTGCAGTTAATGAAGAACAAATGAGAGAATTAGTTGGAAAACTAAAAGAAGAATTTGATTACATATTAATAGATTGCCCAGCAGGAATTGAACAAGGATTTAAAAATGCTATTGCAGGAGCTGATAGGGCAATTGTAGTAACAACAGCAGAAATATCTGCTATTCGTGATGCTGATAGAATTATAGGTTTATTAGAATCATCAGAAATCAAAAACCCAGAATTAGTAATAAATAGAATAAGGCCTAATATGGTAAAAAAAGGTGAAATGATGGATGTTGATGATATTGTAGATTTATTGTCAATAGATTTAATTGGTGTTGTTCCAGATGATGAATATATAATTACACAAACAAATAAGGGAGAACCAGTTATACAAAATAAAAGAGCGCCTTCTGGAAAGGCATATATAGAAATTGCAAAAAGAGTACTAGGAGAAAAAATAGAAGTAACTATTCCTGGACGAGAAAAGGGTTTTTTTGCTAAAATAAAAAGATTATTTAAAAAATAACAAAGCAGTTGGGGGTAAGTAGGAATAATGTTCGAAAACGTGGTGAAATTTTTAAAGAAATTCAATAAAAAAGAAAATAAAGTGGCAAATAATTCTAAGGAAGCAGCAAAAGAAAGGTTGCATTTAGTTTTAATGCAAGATAGGGCTAATGTTTCAGCTGACTTTTTAGAGTTGATGAAACAAGAAATAATAGAAGTAATAAAGAAATATATAGAAGTAGATGAAAGTGCAATAGATGTAAGGCTTACTAATAAAGAAAATGCAGATGGAACTAATGGTGCACCAGCTTTATATGCAAATATTCCTATATTAAATATAAAAAATGAGGCACGAAAAGTTGACACAAAAACAAGTAACAGTGAAAATAAAGATGAAGAAAAAAATAAAGGAGAAAAGAGTAAAGAACAAAAAATAGATAAAAATGAGGATGATAATAAAGATAAAAAAGGTGAAAATATCAAGAAAAAAGAAATTATAAGTGAAAATAGAGAAGAAAATAAACAAATAAAGCAACAAGAAAAGGCTGCTAAGGATAAAACTGAGGAGAAAGTTGAGCAAAAAGAAAATAAAAAAGTAGAGAAAAATGAAAATTTAAATAATGGTAAACAAGTAGAGTCAAAAGATGTTGAAATAAAAGAAGAAAAAAATAAAACAGAAGAATAATATGAAAAAGAGTTGATTTGATGAGAAAAAGAGAATTAAAAAATATAGAATGGAGTATTTTAGTTATTGCAATTATTCTTAGTATCATAGGATTAGTTGCATTATTTTCAGCAACACAAGAGACTGAACATGATGAGTTTTATAAGCAATGTATATGGTTGGTTGTTAGTATAGTTATAATGATTGTAGTAACACTTATCGATTATGAATTATTAGTAAAAATATCGCCGTTTATATATGGCTTGTTTATAATATTGCTTATAGCAGTATTATTTACAACTCCTGTAAATGGTGCATCAAGTTGGTTTGATATTGGATTTTTTTCATTTCAACCAGGTGAGTTTGCAAAAGTATTTGTAATATTATTTTTAGCATTTGCGATGAGAAAAATACAAGAAAGAAATAGACAAGATATAAACAAACCTACTAGATTACTTATTTTACTTGCTATTGTAGGATTACCAATATTATTAATAATTATGCAACCAGACTATGGTACAGCAGCAGCATTTATTATTGCAACAGTTATGATGTTAATAGTAGGAGGAATTGATAAAAAATATATTATAGCTTCAGTTATATTAGTTGTAGTTTCAGTTCCAATTATATATAATTTTATATTACCAGAGCATGCAAAAACAAGAATTGATATATTTTTAAATCCAGAATCAGATCCAAGAGGAGCAGGATATAATATAATCCAGTCTAAACTTGCAATAGGTGCAGGTGGATTAACAGGAATGGGATTATTTAAGGGAAATCAAACACAATTAGGATTTTTATATCCAAAAACAACAGACTTTATATTTGCTGTTATAGGAGAAGAAATGGGATTCGTAGTTTCAGCAGCAATAATTATAATGTATGTAGTTCTGGTGGTCAAAGGATTTTTTATAGCAAAAACAGCTAAGGACGAATTAGGTAGTTTAATTGCATCAGGTATTACAGGAATTTTCTTATTCCATATGGTAGAAAATATAGGTATGGTAATGGGATTATTACCAATTACAGGTGTACCTTTACCATTTATAAGTTATGGAGGAAGTTCTTTGATTACAAACTTTATATGTATAGCTATTTTATTAAATATTAGTAGTAAAAGACAAAAAACTATTTTCGTAAAATAAGGAGCATTAAATGAGTTATTTAAAAAAGTTAAAGATAGGAAATGTAGAGTTAGAGAATAATTTAATATTAGCTCCAATGGCAGGTAGTACAAACCAGCCTTTTCGAATAATTTGCAAAGAGTTTGGAGTAGGAATGGTTTGTACAGAAATGGCAAGTAGTAAAGCTATATTTTATAATGACCAGAAAACAAAACGACTATTAAACATAGAAGGAGAAAAAAGACCAATAAGTGTTCAAATATTTGGTAGTGAAGAAGAATCGATGGGATATGGAGCAAAATATGTAAGTGGATTTGCAGATATTGTTGATATAAATATGGGATGTCCTGCTCCAAAAGTTGTGAAAAATGGAGATGGTAGTAAGTTATTACTAGATTTAGAAAAGGCAAAAAGGATAATGCAAGTTGTTGTTCAAAATTCAAAAGTTCCAGTAACATTAAAAATTAGAAAAGGTTGGGACAAGGAGAATATAGTAGCAGTAGATATAGCAAAAATTGCAGAAGAAGTTGGAATTTCAGCAATTACCGTTCATGGAAGAACTAGAAGTGAATTTTATACTGGAATTGCAGATTGGGATATTATTAAAAAAGTAAAAGAGGCTGTATCAATTCCTGTTATAGGGAATGGAGATATAGATAGTGAAGAAAAAGCATTGGAAATGTTTGAAAAGACAAATGTTGATGGTATAATGATAGGCAGAGGAGCTTTTGGGAGTCCATGGATATTTAGAGATATAAAATATTATTTAGAAACAGGAAAAAAATTAGAAGAACCAAGTAATGAAGAAAAATTGAAGGTAATTAAAAAACATATAAATTTAGCAGTAGAAGAAAAGGGAGAAATTGCAATAAAAGAACTTAGAAAACATATTGCATGGTATACTAAGAATATGAAAAATTCTAGTGAATTTAGAAATAAAATAAATAATATAGAAACTGAGAAAGAATTATTAAGTTCTTTAGATGAATATTTTAATACATTGTAAAATATTATGATAGTGAATAGGGGGAAACGTCTTGAAAGGAAAAATAAAGATAAAATTTCTATTTATTATCATAATTTTTTTATTTGTATTATTTTTTATTTTTTATCAAATAATGTGTAAAAATTCAAAAAATGTTCATACTAATAGTAGTCAAGAAATTGTAGACAACATCTTAAATATTAGTTCATATGAAGCAATAGTTGAAGTTAAAATCGAAGGAAATAAAAATCAAAATAGTTATAAAATAAAACAAAAGTATACAGCGCTAGATAGTAATGAACAAGAAATATTAGAGCCAGAAAATATTGCAGGAGTAAAGATAATAAGACAAGGGGAAAAATTAATATTAGAAAATTCAGCTTTAAATTTAAAGTCTATTATAGAGAATTATAATTTTATTTCAAGTAATAAATTAGACTTAAATAGTTTTATAGAAGAATATAAACAAGGTGAAAAAGCAAAATGTATTGAAAAAGAAGAAATAATATTAGAAATTAATAATACAGATAAAAAAATATTATATATAGATAGAAAAACAGGAAATCCAACTAAAATGGTAATAGAAGATAATAGCAAAAAAAATACAGTTTACATATTATATAATGAGGTTAAGATTAAATAACCTTTGCTAATATTTAAGTAGCATGAAATATACTTGACAATATAGAAATAGTAGGAGTGAAAAATATGCAAATAAAAAGAGGAGATATGTTTTATGCAGATTTAAGTCCAGTAGTTGGTTCAGAACAAGGAGGTATTAGACCAGTATTAATTATACAAAATGATGTTGGAAATAAATATAGCCCAACTGTTATAGCAGCAGCAATAACTTCTCAAACTGGAAAAGTAAAGTTACCTACACATATAGAAATTAATTCACAAAATTGTGGTTTAAAAAGTGATTCAGTTGTATTAGCAGAGCAAATTAGAACAATAGATAAAAGTAGATTAAAAGAAAGAATAGGACACATTGATGATGAAAATATAATAAACAAGGTAAATAATGCTTTAGGAGTCAGCTTTGGACTATAAACAGGGATTAGGGGGGACGCTCCTTAAAATCCCTGTTAAACTTTTAATTTTTTTATAATTTTAATTTCTTTATATAAGTTATCAATTATAGCTTTTCTTTTTTC
>CALXXH010000029.1 GCA_944392635.1 uncultured Clostridia bacterium
ATTAAAAAATAAGAAAAAGAAAGAGGAACTGTAATTATGAAAATTGGAGTAGTAATAGTAACATATAATAGACTAGATAAATTAAAAATTGCTTTAAAATCATATGAAAATCAAAAAATTAAACCTAAATACATACTAGTAGTAAACAATAACAGTACAGATGGTACAAAGGAATATTTAGACAGTTGGAAACAAGAAGAAGCTGGAATTGAAAAAAATATATTAAACCTTGATAAAAATACAGGAGGAAGTGGAGGCTTTTATGAAGGATTGAAAAAAAGCCTAGATTTAGATGCAGAATGGATATGGGTTGCAGATGATGATGCTTATCCAAAAGATAATGCATTTGAAATAGCACAAAAATACATCAAAAATCATGTAAATGATGTAGAAAATATATCAGCAATATGTGGGACAGTTTTAAAAAGTGATGGGGAAACGATTGATTGTTCTCATAGAAGAAAAATATATACAACTTTATTTAATAGAATAGCACAACCATATTCTAAGCCAAAAGATTATAAACAAGAAGAATTTGAAATAAATGTTTTTTCATATGTGGGAACAATGATAAATAAAGAAAAATTAAAACAAACAGAATTAACTAAAAAAGATTATTTTATCTATTATGATGACACAGAACATAGTTACAGACTGTCAAAATTAGGAAAAATAATATGTATTCCAAAAATGCAAGTAGTACATGATGCGCCTCATAGCCAAATGAGTGAGATTGTAAAATGGAAATTATATTATTTAGTTAGAAATACATTAGATTTTATTCGTTGTAATTTTGATGAAAAGCACTTCAAAGTAGCATGTTTTGAAGTTCCATTTAAGTTTAAAGTAGCAGTATTTTTATTTGGAAAAGATAAAAAATACGGTTACCAAATGATAAGGGAAGCTGTAAAAGATGCAAAAGCTGGAAAAACTGGTTTACATGATATATACAAACCAGGATGGTCACCTGAAAAATAGAAGAAAGGTAAGAAAATGAAAAAAAGTATTGCAAAAAATTATATATATAATTTAATATATCAAATGTTAACAATATTATTACCATTTATAACAACACCATATATTTCAAGAGTTTTAGGAGCAACTAATATTGGAATATATGGATATACATATTCTATAATAACATATTTTGTATTATTAGGTTCATTAGGAATAGCATTATATGGTCAAAGAGAAATAGCATATGTACAAAACAATAAAAAAGAACTTACTAATAAATTTTGGGAAATAGAAATTATTAAACTTATATCAATGGCAATTTCTAGTATTATTTATATATTTGTATTCTGTATAAATGGGGATTATACAATTTATTATAGAATATTTCTTTTATATATGTTTTCTTATGCTTTAGATATAATTTGGTTTTTTCAAGGAGTAGAAGAATTTGGGAAAATTGTATTTAGAAATATAGTAATAAAATTATTATCTATTGTATGTATATTCATATTTATAAAAACTCAAGCTGATTTATGGAAATACATATTAATATATGTAGGTGGAGAATTATTAGGAAACTTATCATTATGGCTATATATGCCTAAATACATAAACAAACCAAATTTTAAAGAATTAAAAATGAAAAAACATATAAAACCAGTAATTATGTTATGCTTTCCACAAATAGCTACTCAAATATATACAGTATTAGACAAGACAATGATAGGAAATATAACAAAAGATATGGATGCTGTAGGTTTTTACGAACAAGCACAAAAAATTATGAGATCAGCATTAGTTATTATAACATCATATGGAACTGTAATTGCTTCAAGAGTAGCAAATATTTACAAAACACAAGATAAAAGTAAGATAAAAGAACATATAGAAACATCTTTTAGATATGTATTCTTTATTGGTGTACCAATGGTTTTAGGAATAATAGCTGTGGCACCTAAGTTTGTTCCATGGTTTTATGGAGAAGGATATGAAGAAGTAATACCTTTATTATCTACAATGAGCATATTATTAGTAGTAATAGGAATTAGTAATGTATCAGGTACACAATATTTAATTCCAATAAATAAACAAAATATTTATACAATTTCAATTGTAATAGGATGTATTATAAATGTAATATTTAACTTTATACTAATAAATTTATATGGAGCAATAGGAGCAGTAATTGCCTCAATAATAGCAGAACTTAGTATTTCAGCTATCCAGATTTATATAATAAGAAAAGAAATAAATTTCTTAAAAGTTTTAAAATCATCATTAAAATATTTTATTAGTGGTGTAATAATGTTTTTAATCACATATAGTATACAATTAAAATTAGATGTAAGTATATTTAATTCGGCTATAGAAATAATTGTAGGAATAGCTGTATATATGATAATTTTAGTACTATTAAAAGATAAATTTTTGAAAAATATATGTAATCAAATAGCTACAGGAATAAAAGGAAAATTAGGAGGAAAAGTAGAGAATGAGTAAGATTATAGCATTAGTAGTAACATATAACAGAAAAGCACTGCTAAAAGAAAATATAGAAGCTTTATTAGCACAAGATTATTCTAATTTTGATATTTTAATAGTTGATAATGCAAGTACTGATGGAACAAAAGAATTCATGGAAAAATATAAAGAAAATAAAAGAATAAAATATGAAAATACTGGAGCGAATCTTGGAGGAGCAGGAGGATTTCATTACGGATTAAAAAAATCAGTGGAATTAGGATATGATTATTGTTGGCTAATGGACGATGATACAATAGGCAAAAAGGATTCTCTTAAAATATTAGTTGAAACAGCAAAAGAATTAAATAATAATTTTTCGTATCTTTGCAGTTATGTAGAATGGATAGATGGAACACCTTGTAAAATGAATCAAGTAGTTGAAGATAAATTATGGTTTAATGAGGCAGATAAGTTAGCAGACAAAAAAGTACTAAAGACAAAAAGTTGTACATTTGTATCAGTATTTATAAATTTAGAAATAACGAAAAAAGTAGGATTGCCAGTTAGACAGATGTTTATTTATGGAGATGACCATGAGTATACAACAAGATTGAGTAAAGAAAAACCAGGCTATTTTGTATTTGAAAGTAGAGTAGTACATAAAATGGGAAGCAATCAAGGATATAACATAGAAGATATACCAAGAGAAAGAATATCAAGATATTTTTATGATAGTAGGAATAGATTATATAGAGCAAAAAAAGAAGGAGGAAGAGAGATTATTGGATATTTCTATTGGTTATTAACATCATTTGGTAAAATATTGGCAAAATCAAAAAATAAAAGGATGTACAGAATGTGGGTAATAATAAAGGGATTTGTAGCAGGATTATTTTTTAATCCAAAAATAGAATATGCGACAAAAAGAGAGGAGAATTAATTATGAAAAAATATGATTATCTAATTGTAGGAGCAGGGTTATTTGGGGCAACATTTGCATATGAAATGAGTAAAGTAGGAAAGAAATGTTTAGTAATAGACAGAAGAAATCACATAGGTGGAAATATTTATTGTGAAAAAATAAATGATATTAATGTTCACAAATATGGCGCACATATTTTCCATACAAGTGATAAAGAAATATGGGAATATGTAAATCAATTTGCTGAATTCAATAATTACATAAATTCACCAATAGCAAATTATAAAGGAGAAATTTATAACCTACCATTTAATATGAATACATTTTCTAAATTATGGGGAGTTATAACACCAAAAGAAGCAGAACAGAAAATTGAAGAACAAAAAGCACAATTTAATATAACAGAACCAAAAAATTTAGAAGAACAAGCAATATCTTTAGTTGGACAAGATATTTATTTAAAATTAGTAAAAGAATATACAGAAAAACAATGGGGAAGAGATTGCAAAGAATTACCTTCATTTATTATAAAAAGATTGCCAGTAAGATTTACATATGATAATAATTATTTTAATGATAGATATCAAGGAATACCAATTGGTGGTTACAATGTAATTATAGAAAAAATGCTTGAAAAAGCAGATGTTGAACTTGGAGTAGATTACTTACAAAACAAGGAAAAATATAGCCAAATGGCAGAAAAAATATTATACACTGGTATGATGGATGAATACTTTAACTACAAATATGGAAATTTAGAGTGGCGTTCATTAAAATTTGAAAATGAAATATATGAAGACATAGATAATTATCAAGGAAATGCAGTTGTAAATTATACAAGTCATGATCAAAAATATACAAGAATAATAGAACATAAGCATTTTGAATTTAATAAATGCGAAGGAACAATCATAACAAAAGAATATCCAATGAACTGGAAACTAGGAGATGAAGCATATTATCCAGTAAATGATGAAAAGAATAATACTTTGTTTGAAAAATATAAAGAATTGGCTGATAAAGAAGAAAATGTAATATTTGGAGGAAGACTTGGAAATTACAAATATTATGATATGGACAAAGTAATTAGAGCTGCATTAGATATGGTAGAAAAACAAAAAAATTAAAATAAAAGAACATAAATAGGAGAAAAATAATATTTAGTAAATGGAAAAAATTGGACTTTATAAAAGCTAGTATGGAAATATAATCTATGGTATAATAAAAGAGTAATAATTGGGGAGGAAAAGGAAAAAGGATGGAACACAAGCTAATTACTAAAATAATAGCAATATCAATCATCATAATAATGTTATTTGCTAATATGTCTTTAGCAGTTGAAAATATTACGAAAAATGAACTAAATAAACAAGATGAAGAAGCAAAAATACAACAAGAAACAACTAGACAAGAAAAAACAGAAAATACTCAACAAGAAAAAACAAACAATAATGAAAAAATACAAAATAAAGAAATAACAGAAAATAAAATAGAGATAAAATATGAATATAATGAAAGTACTAATCAAGTAACAGCTAAAATGATTTCAACTGTTCCACTAAAAGATACAAAACCATCATGGACATTAAGTGAGGATAAATTAACATATACAAAAACATTTGGAGCAAATGATGATTATACAACAGATGTTGAAGATATATATGGAAATGTTACAACAGTAAGAATAACAATTACTGGAATAAAACAGATAGAAGATAAAACACCACCAGTAATTACAATGGAATATATTGAAAACAAAGACAATACAGTAACAGCAATCATGCATTCAAATGAGGCACTAAAAGATACAAAGCCATCATGGATATTAAGTGCAGACAAATTAAGTTATACAAAAACATTTGGAGCAAATGATGATTATACAACAAATGTAGAAGATATGCATGGAAATGTTGCAACAGTAAGAATAACAATTACTGGAATAAAACAGATAGAAGATAAAACACCACCAGTAATTACAATGGAATATATTGAAAACAAAGACAATACAGTAACAGCAATCATGCATTCAAATGAGGCACTAAAAGATACAAAGCCATCATGGATATTAAGTGCAGACAAATTAAGTTATACAAAAACATTTGGAGCAAATGATGATTATACAACAAATGTAGAAGATATGCATGGAAATGTTGCAACAGTAAGAATAATAATTAATCAAATAAAAGATGAAGCGCCATTTGTTGTTACAATAGAATACAAGAAGAATGATGATAATACAGTAACAGCAATTATGAAGTCTAATGTAGAATTAAAATACACAAAACCATCATGGACATTAAGTGAGGATAAATTAACATATACAAAAACATTTGGAGCAAATGATACATATACAACAGATGTTGAAGATATATATGGAAATGTTATTACAGTAACTATAGAAATAACACAAATAGATGACAAAGGACCTAATATACAATTAGAATACATATATGATTCTGTTAATAATAATGTAACAGTTACAATGAAATCAAATGAAATTTTGAAAGACACAAAACCATCATGGACATTAAGTGATGATAAATTAAGTTATACAAAAACATTTGGAGCAAATGATACATACACAACAGATGTAGAAGATATAAATGGAAATGTTACAACAGTAACAATACAAGTAACACAAATAGATGACAAAGGACCTAATATACAATTAGAATACATATACAATACAGATGGAACTACAACAGTTATAATGCACTCTAATGAAGTATTAGCACATACGAAACCATCATGGACATTAAGCGAAGATAAACTAAATTACACCAAAACATTTGGAGCAGATGATGAATATGCTACATCAGTAGAAGATATTTATGGAAATGTCACTTGGGTAAAAATTACAATTGAAACAAAAAGCTATCAATATTCTAATGCTGAATTTATTGTTAATGTAAAATACTTATATGATTCTAATGGAAAAGTAACTGTGAAACTTATATCTAATCGACCATTAAAAAATACAAAACCATCATGGACATTAAGTGAAGACCAAATGGTATATACAAGAGTATTTACTAATAATGATATATATACAACAGATGTAGAAGATATATATGGAAACCAATTAACAGTTAGTATTCTAGTCGATTTTTTTAAAAATAATCATAAAGGAATTGATGTTTCAGCATATCAAAAATTTATAGATTGGAGAACTGTTAAAAATTCAGGAATTGATTTTGCAATTATTAGAGCAGGATATAGAGGATATGGAAATGGAAGGATTGTAGAAGATGAACTTTTTGACTACAATATTCAAGAAGCTACAAAAGTAGGTATGGATATAGGATTTTATTTCTATTCTCAAGCAATTTCTGTAGAAGAAGCAATACAAGAAGCTCAATTTACATTGCAGTTATTATCTAAATATAATGTACCAATAAAATATCCAATTGCTATTGATACAGAAAGAACTCCTAATGGAACAGGTAGAGCAGATGGTATGTCAAAAGAATTAAGAACAGAAGTAGTAAGAGCATTTTGTAATGAAATACAAAGAGCTGGATATAAAACTATGGTTTATTCAAATAAAAATTGGTTATTAAATAATTTAAATGTAACAAGTTTGAATTGTGATGTATGGTTAGCTCACTATACAGATAAAACAGATTATCAATATCCATATGCTATTTGGCAATATACAAGTACAGGACATGTAAATGGAATTGTAGGAAATGTAGACATGAACATAGGATATAAAAACTACTAAAAAATATAGAAGAAGAGGTAAAACATATGATTAGTAAGAAAAGTTATATCAAACAAATCATATTAATTATAATGATATTAATGCTAATATTTAATTTTAACATTGTTTCTTATGCAGAAGCATTAAATATTAATGCAGATGAAGAAGAAAATGTTAATACAAATGAAGAAACAAATGTTAACTCAAATAAAGAAACTAATACTAAGTTAAATGAAGAAGCAAATAATATTTCAAATGAAGAAGTTAACATTAAGTCAAAACAAGTAACTAAGGCAAATTTAACAATAAATGTAGAATACATATATAATTCAGCAAATAATACAGTAACTGCAATCATGCGCTCAAATAATGAACTAAAAGATACAAAACCATCATGGGAATTAAGTGCAGATAAATTAAGTTACACAAAAACATTTGGAGCAAATGATGTGTATACAACAAATGTAGAAGATGTAAATGGAAATGTTACAACAGTAACAATAGAAATAACAAAAATTCTGCCAACAATCACAGTAGAATATATAAAAAACAATAACAATACAGTAACAGCAATAATGCATTCTAGTGAACAATTAAAAGATACAAAACCATCATGGGAATTAAGTGCAGATAAATTAAGTTATACAAAAACATTTGGAGCAAATGATAATTATACAACAGATGTAGAAGATATATATGGAAATGTTGTAACAGTAAGAATAACAATTACTGGAATAGGTAGCCAAGAAGCTTTTACAATTACAATGGAATACAAGAAAAATAGTGATAATACAGTAACAGCAATTATGCATTCAAATAGACAATTAAAACACACAAAACCATCATGGACACTAAGCGAAGATAAATTAAGCTACACAAAAACATTTGGAGCAAATGATATATATACAACAAATGTAGAAGACGTAAATGGAAATATTACAACAGTAACTATCGAAATAACACAAATCATGCCAACTATTACAGTAGAGTACATAAAGAATGATAATAACACAGTAACAGCAATTATGCATTCTAGTGAACAATTGAAACATACCAAACCATCATGGACATTAAGTGAAGATAAACTAAGTTATACAAAAACATTTGGAGCAAATGATAATTATACAACAGATGTAGAAGATATATATGGAAATGTCGTAACAGTAAGAATAACAATTACTGGAATAGAAATACAAGAACCATTCGCTATTATAGTAGAATATATAAAAAATGATGATAATACAGTAACAGCAATAATGCATTCAAATAGAGAATTGAAACACACAAAACCATCATGGACACTAAGTGAGGATAAAAAAAGTTACAGCAAAACATTTGGAGCAAATGATATATATACAACAGATGTAGAAGATATAAATGGAAATATTACAACAGTAACAATCGAAATAACAAAAATTTTGCCAACAATTACAGTAGAATATATAAAGAATAGAAATAACACAGTAACAGCAATAATGCACTCTAGTGAACAATTAAAAGACACAAAACCATCATGGACATTGAGTGAAGATAAACTAAGTTATACAAAAACATTTGGAGCAAATGAAGATTATACAACTGATGTAGAAGACATATATGGAAATATTGTAACAGTACATATAACAATTACTGAAATAGATACAGAGAATCCTTTTAAAATTACAGTAGAATATATAAAAAATGATGATAACACAGTAACAGCAATAATGCATTCAAATAGAGAATTGAAGCACACAAAACCATCATGGACACTAAGTGCAGATAAATTAAGCTATACAAAAACATTTGGAGCAAATGATGTTTATACAACAGATGTAGAAGATATAAATGGAAATATTACAACAGTAACTATAGAAATAACACAAATTATACCAACTATTACACTAGAGTATATAAAAAATGATAATAACACTGTAACAGTAATAATGCATTCAAATAGTAAATTAAAAGATACAAAACCATCATGGACATTAAGTGCAGATGGATTGAGTTATACAAAGATATTTGGAGCAAATGATCATTATACAACAGATGTTGAAGATGTATATGGACATGTTGTTACTGTGAAAATCGAAGTAACAAAAGTTGCACCAACAATTACAGTAGAATATATTAGAAATAGTGATAATACAGTAACAGCAATTATGCACTCTAGTGAACAATTAAAACACACAAAACCATCATGGACACTAAGTGAAGATAAAAAAAGTTATAGTAAAACATTTGGAGCAAACGAAAACTATTCATTTGAAGTAGAAGATATATATGGAAATAAAACAGAAGTTACAATAACAATATTCATAACTAATTCATCAGATTTTGCAAACTTAGATGAATCAAGATATCCAGGATATAAAGCACTATTGCAAGAGGTACAACAAAAACATCCAAATTGGACAATAAAAATATTCTATACAGGATTAGATTGGAATGATGTACTTAACCATGAAGATGGATATGATAGTAATGGCTCTCCATATAGTTTAACACAAGAAACAGGTGATTGGAGAAGTAAAACTGATTTGAATGGATATGAAGGTGGTTGGTACAAAGCATCAAGAGAAGCAATAGCATATATGATGGATCCAAGAAATAGTTTGGATCAATACTACATATTCCAATTCCAAAACTTATCATCAACAGATGGAGTGTACTCAGATATTGAAAAGATGATAAATGGAACATATTTAGCTAATAATTACAACAAAGCAAATATCATTAATGCATTTTTAAGTGCATCAAAAAATTATAATGTTAGTGCATATCATTTGGTATCAAGAATGATTCAAGAACAAACTAATGGCTGGTGTGCTAATGGATATCAATATAAAGGAAGAACAGTATATAATTTTGCTAATATAAAAGCTACAGGTAGCACGACTGAAGAAATCATAAGAAATGGTGCAGAATATGCATATAATAATCATTGGTTTACACCTGAAATGTGTATACAAGGTACAGCAGCTTTCTTGTATAATAATTATTTTAAAAATGGACAAAATACACAATATTTTCAAAAATATAATGTAGTGACATCAGATCCATATACAAATCAATATATGCAAAATATTAGAGCTGCTAATGATGAAGGATATAGAGTTGCAAAAGCATATGAAAGTAATGGACAATTAGATTTACATTTCGAATTTACAATACCAGTTTATGAAAATATGCCATCTGCTGCTTGTCCAAGACCTAATACATAATAAAACTAAACAAAAAAGCCAAAAAAGTACAAGAAACCCTTGTACTTTTTCGTTTTAAATGATATGATATAAATGCTTTAATGAATGTAAAATGAATAAAAAATAGGAGGTAATAAATAATGAAAATATTAATAACAGGAGCAAATGGAATGCTTGCGAAATCTGTTAGAAAAAGATTAGAAGGAAATGAATTAATATGTACAGATGTAGCTGAATTAGATATAACTAATGAAGAAGCTGTATTAAATAAGATAAAAGAAGTAAAACCAGAATATATAATTAACTGTGCAGCATTTACAGCAGTAGATAAAGCAGAAACTGCAGGAGAGATAGTTGAAAAAATAAATGCTGATGGACCAAGAAATTTAGCAAAAGCGGCAAAGGAAAATGATTGTGTGTTAGTACATATTAGTACTGATTATGTATTTGGTGGGGACTTAGATGTAGAAAAAGATTATAAAGAAGATGACCCTAAGTCACCTGTTACAGCATATGGAATAACAAAATTACATGGTGAAGAAGCAATACAAGAAAATACAGATAAATATTACATATTTAGAACAGCATGGTTATATGGAGATGGAAATAATTTTGTTAGAACAATGCTTAAATTAGGAGAAACAAAAGATGAAATAAGTGTTGTTAATGACCAACATGGAAGCCCTACATATGCAGAAGATTTAGCTAATTTTATTGCAGAAGCAATAGAAAAGAAAATACCATATGGAATTTATCATACAACAAATGAGGGATATACAACTTGGTATGATTTTACAAAAGCAATATTTGAGTATGCAGGAATTATTTGCAAGGTAGATCCAGTATCTACAGAAGAATATATTGAAATGATGAAAATAACTCAAGCTAAAAGACCTAAAAATTCACAAATGTCAAAAGAAAAGTTAAAAGCTCAAGGAATAGAAGTACCAGAATGGGAAGATGCTTTAAAAAGATATTTAAAGGCAGAAGGTAAAATGTAATAAAATAAGAAAAAATACATCAAAAAGAAAGGATTGATTTAAGTGAAAAACAGAAAGGGAATTATTTTAGCAGGAGGAAGTGGAACAAGATTATATCCTCTAACACTTGCAATATCAAAACAAATTATGCCAGTATATGATAAACCAATGATATATTATCCAATATCTGTATTAATG
>CALXXH010000030.1 GCA_944392635.1 uncultured Clostridia bacterium
GTATTGAAAATAATTTTATGAAAATAAAAATGAATTTAAGAGTTCCTGTACATACTGATATTACTGATATTGGAAGTGTGTTTATGAAAAATACTAGCACATATCCTAATCTTGATTTTGATATTTCTAATTATATGCCAGGATTATATATAGACCCTAATTCTAAATTAGTTCAGTCACTTTGTAATATTTATAACGAAGAAACAAATTCAAACTGCATTCCAATTGCAATTGGTGGTGCAACTTTTGCAAGAGCTTTTCCAAATTGTATTTCTTTTGGTGCTAATTTTCCTGGTAATAAAGATATGTGTCATCAAACAGATGAATTTATTAAAATTGATAATTTGTTGTTATCTTGTAAAATCTATGCTAAAGCAATTCAGGGATTAGGGGACGGTCCTAAAAATCCCTGTATTTAGGGATTTGGGGACGGACCTTTAACTTTTAGTATTCTAGATGTTATCTTAATAATTTATTCATTTCTCGGCTAACATTTCATCTTGAACAAATTCTAAAATTATCTAGTAGGCCCCTCTCAAATCAAGTTTGAGATTCTCCCACTAGATAATTAAAGAATTTATAACAAGATTAAATTCACATTCGAAATTTCATAAATTATTAAGATAACATCTAAAAAAGATTTAAAGATTAATAATAGAGGTTCGTCCCCTAAGTCCCGGGAAAACGGGATTTTAAGCTCCGTCCCCTAATCCCTGTTTTAAGCATAAAAATACCCCGCCTTAGCCGTCAGCACTTGGAATTTTTAAGGACCTGCTCCTAAAAACAGGTGGGTGCCTACCTAAATGTTCATGGGCTTCTCACTACAATTGGTGAGCTTGCACGCCACATTTATGAGATCAGCCCCTCTTATATGTGTGTTGGTTCTAAAAATTCTGTCTATACGCACTACGCAGGGAAAATTGATTACTATTTAATTATATTTTCAATTTACTATTTTGTCTTCTTTCTTAAGTTATTTATATTTTAGCATATTGAATTATCTTTTACAAATATCATTTTTTTGTTTTTTATTCCTTTATACCACTTTATATTATTTTATCTCTTTTTTTATAATATATTCTCACTTAATCTAAGTTTTTTGAATTTGCAATTTATTAAAATATATGCTAAAATAAGTTAAATTTTGTGTGAAGAAAGTTGAAACTTTCTTCATTTTTTCTTTGTATATTTCTATTACATTACATATAATAATATGCAGAAAAATTGTAAAAGGCTACCTGCTAATATAAACAGATGGAATACTGAATGCATATATTTATGTTTTTTTCCTAAAGCATATAGAATTGCTCCTACTGTGTATGCAATTCCTCCTGCAAGTAATAATATAAATCCATTTTTCCCAAGTAGTTCTGGTAATAAATTTGCTTTAAATATAATGCACCAGCCCATTATTAGATAACATATCATAGAAAATTTTTTAAATTTCTTTATATCTATTGAATTTAATACTATTCCTAAAATTGCAATTGCCCAGATAACTCCAAAAATTACCCAACCAGTTGCTGTATCATATTCTCTTAATGTACATAGAGCAAATGGTGTATATGAACCTGCAATTAGCAAAAATATTGAACAATGGTCTAATACTTGAAATACTCTTTTTGAATATCTTTTTGGACTTAATCCATGATATATGCTAGACATAGTGTATAGTATTATCATTGTAACTCCATATATAGCCCCACTTACTACTCCATATACATTACTATTTATTGCTGCAAATACAACACATAAAACCAGAGCAACTATTCCCAATACTGCTCCTACAATATGAGAAGTCATATTAAAGATTTCTTCTCCTTTTGTATATGTTGGTAGTATTCTATCTTTTAATTTTATTCTTGTCATAGTTTTTATTATATAATAGTTATAAATCAAAACTATTATATTTTCCTTTCCATAAATTCATTTTTAATATTATACCATGTTTATTTATTTTTAGAATAGATTTTACAAAAAATTTACATTAAATATTTTATTTCATCTATTTATTCTATACTAATTTTAAATTCACTCTTTATACTTTTTATACTTCCTACACAAAAAAATCTAGTATGTGAATTTTTATTTCTACACACTAGATTATATATTATAATTTAATATAAGGATTTTATTAAATTTTGCTTGAATTCTTGAAAAATCCCTTCTTAACGTCTAAAGTCGTTAAGACTTTTATTCTAAATTTCTACTTTTAAAACTGGTTTATTGGTATATTTTTAATTATCGGTTTTAGCTTTCAGCTTTACAAAAACAAAGCTGGGCGAAAACCAGAGTAATCAATGCCATCGTAAGCCAAATCATCGCTGAAACGAGAATCAGCTGTAACATTAGAGCCTGTATTGTTATAATTTCCGGCCTCTAAAAACTCGATTGTTAGTGTTGTTGGCCGGTATTCCTGTTGTCCATTCACATAAATTTCCTGCCAGGTCATATATGTTATTTTTGTTTGTTTCTTCTTTTTCTCCTGTATTTATTAAACTTGCTGGACTATTATTTGTAAAACTATCATTTGAATAATTTCCCCAATCTTTACTATCTCCTACTATTTCAAATGAACTTACTGCTCCTGTTTCCTCTAACCATCCTAATGTTCTATCCCATGCTGCTCCTGTTAATAATGTACTTATTCCTGAATACATCTTTTTTGTCTCTTCTAATGCTTTTTCTTGTGATACATAATTCCATAACATTCCATTTTCTAATTCATCACTAGCTCCTGTTCTATTTGTCAATGTTGATTTCTTACTTGCTACTTTTCCATTTTCATAACTTGCCTCATATCTTCCTATATAAAATCCTCCATTTTCTTCTACTGACCCTTTATGATTTAAACCTATTTCACTATCTTCTGCTTCTTGATATTGATTTTTTAATTGAGCTCCACTCATTCCATATGCTTCTTCTAATGTTTCACATCCCATTTGAGATAACATGTCTTTTAAGGTTGCTCCAGGCATTATACTTGCAACATACTCTTCTGTTAACATCCAATCCACCATTGTATCAAATGCATATAGAGTATGCACTCCTAATGTTGCTGTTTTTTCTTCTGTTACTGTACTTACCTTCAATACATATGGTCCATTTATTGTTGGTTCTACACTTTCATTATAACTTTTTCCTAAACTACCTATATTTGGTAATTCCATAGGGTCTCCATATGGGTCTGTTAATGTTATACTTGTTATGTCTTCTTCCTTACTTGTTACATTTATTTGGATTTTTTGGTCTTTATCTACTGGCACCCACACAAATTCATTTCCATTATCTTTATCTCTTATTACATATCCATTACTTACTTCTGTTCCTGCTACATGCTCAAAATTTCCACTACTTGGCATTGGTGGCTCTTCTACTCTTGTTCCTTCTATTTCCATTGTTGCTATTATATTTGATTCTTCTGGACCTAAAATATTACCATTACTATCTATTGTATATGTTCTTCCTGAATCAAATCTTACTGTTATTGGATTTGCTCCATCTGCATGTGCATCTGTTCTTCCATTTAATATAAACTGGTCGTTTAAATCTTGATAACTTACACCACTTCCATTATTTTCTGCCATTGCTCCATTATATGCAAGTCCTATTGCTTCCTTTTCATCTGCTATCTCTGTATTTATTTTAGCGTTATTTGCCTGTGTTAATATTCCATTTTGTCCTGTTAGCGTTGCAATACTTACTGCTGCAAGTATTAGCAAGACTACAATTGTGATTACTAATGCGATTAATGTAATACCTTTACTTGATTTTCTTAAATTTTTCAAGTTTGTTTTTTTGCTTATATTTATCTTATTTCTCATATTTTTGTCTTTATCTCCTTTCATTTCGTTCATCTAAAACTTCCTCCCTCTTTTGTGATTTTTATAATCTTAAATTTTAAAATTTAATTTTATTTCTATCTTCTTTTATTTCCTAACCATCAATTTAGAGAATTTTTTAACTTTCTTTTTTCTTTTTTATCTCTTCTTCATCCTTTTAATTTATTAATTGGAATTATTTTTTTAGTTTATAATAAATTATTTATGATATTTCGAATGCGAATGGAATTATGCTAGAAATTCTTAAATTATCTAATAGGAGAATCTCAAACTTGCTTTGAGAGGTGCCTGTTAGGTAATTTTAGAATTTATGCATAATGAAATGTTAGCCGAGAAATGAAATAAATAATTTTATTATAAACTTTGTTATTTTTCTATAATTATTCCCATTTCTGTAAATAGTATTCAATACTTTTACTTTAGACAAAAATATGAAGTTTTCAATGTTCTTTTCTCTATCTACAAAAATAGACTTAATTATTATGTCTATATTGTATACAAATATAACAATTAAGTCAAGATTTTTATTATATTTTTTGTTATACTTTTTACATATTATTCTTTAATTTCTTTTGACAATTTATTTATAGCCTTTGTTTCAATTCTTGATACATATGAACGAGATATTCCCATCATTGATGCTATTTCATGTTGTGTTTTAGGTTTATGCCCACCTAATCCAAACCTTAATTCTAAAATTGTTTTTTCTCTATCTTTTAATACTTCTTTCATTTTTTCTAATAATAGTTTTATTTTCATTTTTATATCTACTTCATCTTCTACATTTCTTTCATCATTTTCTAATACTTCTTGCAAAGTTACTACATTATCATCTTTATCTTTTCCTATTGGTTCATTTAAATATACTTCTGCACCTAATTTCTTTGTTGCCCTTAAATGCATTAGAATCTCATTATCTATACATCTTGATACATATGTAGAAAGTCTTGCTCCTTTTTCCATTTTAAAACTATTTATTCCTTTTATTAATCCAATTGTACCAATTGATATTAAATCATCTTGTTCTACTTTTGCTGTACTATATTTTTTAGCTACATGTGCAACTAATCTTAAGTTTCTTTCTATAAGTAAATTTCTAGCCTCCTCATCTCCTTGTTTCATTAGTTCTAAACATTTTCTTTCTTCTTCTGCTGTTAATGGTTCAGGAAATAAAGTGCCTCCTTGGATATATCCTACAACAAAAACTGCTGATTTTAAAAATTCCACAAATCCTAATAATCCTGTTAAACAAAGTGATGTAAGCATACAAGCACCTCCAATTATTCTCATACTCAAATTATATGTTTAAAAAAAACAAAAGTGCCTGACCTTGTTATTTTATTTTAATTTGAATTTTTTTATTTTTTTAGAATAACTATTAATGAGGTGTGTTTTATGAATTTTGTTTCTAATATTTTTAAAGGTATAGCACTTGGTGCTGGTAGCATACTTCCTGGCATTAGTAGTGGTGTTCTTTGTGTTATATTTGGTATTTATGAAAAATTGTTAAATAGCTTTTTATATTTTTTTAAAGATATTAGAAATAATATTAAATTTTTATTACCTTTGATTTTTGGAATTGGTTTAGGTGTTTTTCTTTTTAGTAATTTTCTTCAATTCTTTTTTGCAACTTTCCCTATACAAACAAATTCTATTTTTATAGGGCTTATTTTAGGTACTATTCCTAGTTTGGTAAAAAATTTAAAACTAAAAAAAGATACTAAACATAGTAGTATCTTTTCATGTATTCCTATATTTTTAATTTGTTTTTTAATAGGTGTTTTAAGTGTTGTTTTAGAAAATATATTACCAACTTCTACTGTTTCTAATATAAGCTTTATTTACCTAGTCTTTTCTGGTTTTCTAATGTCAATTGGAGTTGTTGTTCCTGGCGTTAGTAGTACTATTATTTTAATGTTACTTGGTGTTTATTCACTTTACTTAAACTCTATTTCTACACTATCTTTTAATATACTAATTCCTATTGGTATTGGTTTAATTTTAGGTAGCTTTGTTTTTATGAAATTAATTAAAATATTATTAGACAAATTTCATAATATTACTTTTTCTGGAATTATTGGTTTTAGTATAGGTTCTCTTTTTATAATATTTCCATCTTTTAACTCTGTAATAGAATTTTTAATTATAATATCATGTATACTACTAGGCTATACTATTTCATCTTTATTTGAGAAAAAATAATATTATCTTATAAGGGTGCCATAAAATTATTTTAGAAATTCTTAATTTTCGTATTGAGCCGAGAAATTTTTGAAATATAAGATAATACTAGTTTTTATTATCTTTTTTTCTTCTCAATATCCAATCTTTTTCACATTTAATTGGTAATTTCATTTTTACTTTTTGTCCTTTTACACCCGGACTTACATCTTGAATTTCTTCATTTGTTTCATAATCCCATAATCTTTCTATTTTAAATACAAAAGTTTCTATCTTATTTGGTATTAGAATTTCCAAAGTATCTCCTACTTTTAATTTATTTTTTATTTCTATTATAGATTTTTCCTCATTGTATTCTACAACTTTTCCTCCAAATTCATAATTTTCATTATATTGCCTTCCACCATATTCTTGTATATCTTTATTATTTCTGTCATTGAAATAGAACGTTGTAAGTCCTCTTGTTTTTACTTTGTCTAATTCTTTTACATATTTTGTATAATCATAATTTTCAGGATCTTTTTTATAATCATCTATAGCATTTCTGTATGCATTTATTACACTTGCTAAATAGTATTCTGTTTTTAATCTTCCTTCTATTTTTAAACTATCGATTCCCATTTCTATAATTTCTGGAATTTCTTTAATTAAGCATAAATCTTTTGATGAAAATATACTTGTTCCATATTCACTTGTTTCAATTGGCATTAATTCTCCTGGATTGTTTTTTTCTTCTGCATATAAATTATATGACCATCTACAGCTTTGTGCACAATCTCCTGAGTTTGCACTTCTACAAGTCATAAAATCACTTAAAAAACATCTTCCTGAAAAAGCAAAACATATTGCTCCATGTACAAATATTTCAACTTCTAAGTCTTTTGGCTTATTTTCCATTATGTATTTTAATTGTTCTTTATTCATTTCTCTTGCCATTATTACTCTTTTAACTCCATATTTATACCAAAAGTTACAATCTTGAAGACTTATTATATTTGCTTGTGTACTAACATTAATTGGTACACTTGGTGCATATTGTTTTAATGTTTCTATTACTCCTACATCTGCTGCAATTATTCCATCTGGTTTTAATATTTCTAATTTTTTTGCCATTTCAATTATTTCTTCATATTTTTCATCCCATGCAAATATGTTTAATGTTACATATACTTTTTTTCCTATGCTATGTGCATATTTTATTGTTTCTTCCAAATCTCCATCTTTCATATCTGCTCTTGCTCTTAGTGACAATGATGATGTCCCACAATATATTGCATCTGCTCCATAAAGATATGCTATTTTTGCTTTTTCAAATGATCCTGCTGGTGCTAATAATTCTATTTCTTTCATTCTTAATCCTCTCTTTTATAAATTTTTCTTATATATTATAACATTTTTCGAGATTTTTTCAAGAATTTTATTTATTTATGTTAAATATTATGTTATACTTTACACGAGGTGATTTTAATGGCTTATTTACTAAAGAATCCAACTGAATTTAAAAAAGATTTAAATACTTATTTAAATGATTATCCTTTAAAATCAAGTTTTGAAGAAGAGATCATAAATAATTTTTCTTCTAATAATTTGTCTGATTTATATCAATTATTTTTAGATTTAAAAGGAGCAACTTTAAATAAAGAATTATATAATAGTTTAAAAAATATTTTACGTAGCAATTTTTCCATTGAACCTAATTTTATATTTACAGTTGAAGATGATGAAAAAGAATCTATAATTTTTGATGAAGCTATATATATTCCTAGATTATTAGAAATTATTAAAAATAATTATTTAAATTATATAAATGAACCAAAGGAAACTTCTTCTGTTGATGAAAATGAATTATATAGGCTTTCTTTGATTATGAATAAACATTTTCCAAAAATGTTTTTGGAATTAATAAAATCTCCTAACCAAGATATTAAAAAATCTCAAGCTTTTATTACTGATAAAATTTTAAAAACTATTGATCACTGGCATTCTCATAATTCTAAAGAAGCTGAAAATGAAAATAGAGATATAGCAGGAGCTTTTTATATTACAGCTAGAAAACTTTATCCTGATTTAAATATCTTCATCCCTGGAAGAATTAAATCTATGAAAAGTTCTATTTCAAATATTGAAAAAGAAATAAAAGAAAATTTAGATTCTTTAATGTCAAGTGAGCAATCTACTGGTTTAACAGATGATGATATAGAAGAACAATTTAATCTTGATGATGCTAATACTGACTTTTCTGGTTTTACTGTTGTACTCGCAAATACTGATGATACTCTACATTTTGATAAAACTGATCCTAAAAGCGCTGAAGTTTTAGAGTTAAGAAAGATTAGAAATGAAAATATTAATTTTACACATAGTTTAGAGAATTTCTTAGCTGAACATGATGATTATATTTTCTCTAATTTAGAATTATATCAAATAAAAATAGATTTATTAGAAAGACTTCGTGCTTCTACATATGAAGAATGTACAAGAGAATATAAAAATACTTCCTTTGCTGAACTTCTAAAAAGTGCTATTATAGATTATGACAAAGAATTTCAGGAACCTTCATCATCTCAAATAAGTGATGATGGAGTAAAATATATGATGGCTATCGATGAAATTTATGAATTATTAGATGAGTTAAAAAAACGTGTACATGATAAATATCAAGCTAAACTATTAGAAATAGCTATTCCAGATATATTAGCTGATGATATATTTTCAAATACTTTAAAAGTAACATCTTACATGGGAAAAAAAATTAAAAAGAAAAATGGATTTTGTTCTAACTATTATTATTTAGAAACTGCTGATGGTAGAAAAATAGAATTACAAGCTCAATCTAAAAAACGTTTTGAAGATTCTAAAAATGGTCCTGCAGACCACAGTCTTTTACCAAATAAAGAAATTGATATTTCACGTTTTTTTGAACCTATTAATCCTGAATATACAAAAGATAATTTTGAGTATTTTTTAAATGTTTTAAATACTACTCCAATTGCTACTAAAAATCACTTATTCAATACTCATGATGCTGAATTATCACCTATAGATAAAAGACTAAAAAGGAAATTAAAAATTGCAGAACAAAATATAAAATTAAAAGATAATATAGATATTGAACTTCCTATATTTGCTGAATATGTTTCCCCAAGGCTTATGACTGTTAGTTCTCATCACACAAGATTTCATAAAAGTGTAGCTGGATATAATAAGAAGTCTCTTGTTTCAGGATTCACAGAAGTCTTATTAAAACATGATTCTACTACTTGTCTTGCTCAAATGCTAATTGATAAATTAGAAACTCTTATACCAAGTGATAAAAATCAAATTTCATTAAATGGTATAAATAAACGTTCAAAATTACGCCATTCTAATGATAAAGAAAAAGATGATCGTTAACTAAAAATAGGCATCAAAATGATGCCTATTTTTAGTTGGATAGCAACTTTAGTCAATGCAACAATCTGCATCGTCGTCGTCAAATTCTTCTTCAGTAATTCTGCTCCTGCTGTTATATACAGCTTTATGCAGTTCCTCCAAAGTTATTTTTTCTACGGTTTTGTGTCCATTTTCCTCATGCATAGCTACTACTCCTTTGATATATATTTTTTATATAACTATTATATATTATCAAAATTGGTAAGTCAAATTATCTTACTAATTGCAAGTCCATCTCCAACTTCTAAAATTTCTGTTTCTAGGTTTGGATTTTCACTTACCTCTTTTATATATTCTCTTAAATTTCTTACAGCTGTTCTTTGCTTATGTTTATTATAATCACTCATTACATAACCTTTATATAGGATATTATCAGCAAATATAATCCCATTTTTATTTATCATGCGTAATGCTTCTTTTAAGAAAAATGGATATTTTCCTTTTGCAGCATCAATAAATACTACATCATATTTGTTATCTAATGTTGGCAATATTTCAACTGCATCTCCTTCATATATGTTTATTTTATCTTCTACTTCTGCCTTTTTTATGTTTTCTCTTGCTTCTTTTACTCTTTGGGCATCTCTTTCAATTGTATCTATTACTCCATCTTCATCTAAAATTTGAGTAAAACATATTGCTGAATATCCTACAGCTGTTCCTATTTCTAATATTCTTTTTGGTTTATTTTCTTCTAAGTATTTTTCTATTACTTCTAATGTTTCATCCATTATTATTGGTATATGTTCTTCTAAAGCTTTTTTCTTGATTTTTTGCAATTCTTGTTTATTCATTATCTTTCTTGACCTCTATTTTTTTGTTTACTATTCCTATTTATTTCTACTTGCTCTTTCTCTTTCCTTTGTGTCTAATATTTTCTTTCTTAATCTAATTGATTTAGGTGTTACTTCAACTAATTCATCATCTTGAATAAATTCTATTGCTTTTTCAAGTGACATTTGAATTGGTGGAACTAATCTTAATGCATCATCTGAACCAGATGCTCTAGTATTTGTTAAGTGTTTTTCTTTACATACATTTATTGCTAAATCTTCTCCTCTTGAATTTAATCCAACAATCATTCCTTCATATACTTCTACACCAGGTCCAATGAATAAATCTCCTTTATCTTGTGCATTGTATAATCCATATGTTACTGATTTTCCATTTTCAAATGCTACAATTGTTCCTCTAACACGTGCTTGGATATCTCCTTTATATTCTTGATATGAATCAAATATGTGATTCATTGTTCCTTCACCTTTTGTATCTGTTAGGAATTCTGTTCTATATCCAATTAATCCTCTTGCTGGTATTTTAAATTCAATCTTTGTATGTCCTGCTTCTGCAGGTTCCATATTTACCATTTCTGCTTTTCTTCTACCTAATTTTTCAATAACATTTCCAACACAGTCATCTGGCACATTTACAACTAAATCTTCTATTGGTTCACATTTTACTCCATCAATTTCTTTAATTATAACTTTTGGACGAGATACTAGTAATTCAAATCCTTCTCTTCTCATTGTTTCAATTAATACAGATAAATGTAACTCTCCTCTTCCTGATACTTCAAAAGAATCTGGTGAATCTGTTTCTTTTACTCTTAATGATACATTTCTTTCTAGTTCTTTAAATAATCTATCTCTTATATGTCTTGAAGTTACAAATTGTCCTTCTTTTCCTGCAAATGGTCCGTTATTAACACTAAATGTCATAGATACTGTTGGTTCA
>CALXXH010000031.1 GCA_944392635.1 uncultured Clostridia bacterium
GATTTAGAAATATATGCAACTATATTATCAAATTACGCAGTTGAAATAGATAATAATATTGTAAATCTATTTGAATATGTAATAAAAAAACAAAGTGATTTATTAAATCAAAATGTGAACATTATTTATTCAAGGTTAAGATATTTAGAAAATGAAAAAAACTCTAAAAAATTAAGTGAAAAAGAAGTTTCAAACTTAGGAAATGTTAAATTTTTAGTAAATAATAAAGAAATAAAAGAAGAAGATATAGAAAAATTTGATAACTTACCTAAATACAATGGAGAAAGTATAGCAGAATTTAAAGAAAAGATAAGAAAATGCTAATTAGCCAAAATAGAAAGGAAGAAAAATAATGGCAGAAAATAAAGAGTTTTCACCTATGATGCAAAGATATCTTGAAACAAAAGAAGAGTATAAAGATTGTATATTATTCTATCGTTTAGGTGATTTTTATGAAATGTTTTTTGATGATGCAATACTTGCTGCAAGAGAGCTTGAAATTACTTTAACAGGAAAAGATTGTGGACAAGAAGAAAGAGCTCCTATGGCAGGAGTTCCACATCATGCAGCAGAAATGTATATTGCAAAATTAGTTGCAAAAGGATATAAAGTTGCAATTTGTGAACAATTAGAAGACCCTAAAAAAACAAAAGGTATTGTAAAAAGAGGAGTAATTAGAGTTGTAACTCCTGGTACTATTGTTGAAAGCAATATGCTAGAAGAAAGAAAAAACAATTATATAATGTCGATTTTCAAATCTGGAATATATTATGGAATTAGTATATGTGATATTTCAACAGGAGAGTTTTATTCAGCAGAAATTAAAGATAACTATAATTTCCCAATGCTATTAGATGAAATAGCAAGATATACTCCACGAGAGTTAGTAATTAATTCAATGATGAAAGATTGTACAGATGAAATAAATAAGATTAAGGAACGATTTGAAAACATATATATAACAAACTTCAATGATAGTTTTTTTAAATATGATACTGACATTTTACCATTAAGATTTAATATAATAGATAATAAAGGTAAAAAAATAGAAAATATTGGAGAATATACACTTGCTGTACCATCAATAAATGCATTAATTGAATATATAGAACAAACTCAAAAAACAAATTTAGACCACATCAATAAAATTACTGTATATAAATTATCAAGATATATGGCATTAGATATTAATGCAAGAAGAAATCTTGAAATTACTGAAAAGATGAGAGATAAGTCTAAAAAAGGAACTCTTTTATGGGTTTTAGATAAAACTTCTACTTCAATGGGAGGAAGATTACTTAGAAGATGGTTAAATGATCCATTAATAGATGTTGCAGAAATCAATAGAAGATTAAATGCAGTAAAAGAGTTAAAAGATGATATTATTTTTAGAGGAGATGTAATTGATAATTTAAAAAAGGTATATGATATTGAAAGATTATCTGGGAAAATGGCATATGGAAACGCTAATGCAAGAGATATGATTACATTAAAAAATTCTTTATATAAATTACCAGATGTAAAGAAAGTTTTAAGCAATTGTAAAAGTGAAATGTTAAAAGATTTATATGAAAATCTAGATGAGCTTCAAGATATCTATGAATTGATTGATAAGTCAATTGTTGATGAACCTCCAATTAGTATTACAGATGGTGGAATTATAAAACTTGGATATGATGAAGAAATTGATAAATTAAAACTTGCTCAAACAGAAGGGAAGAATTGGTTAATTCAGTTAGAAGCAGATGAAAAAGAAAAAACAGGAATAAAGAATTTGAAAGTTGGATTTAATAAAGTATTTGGATATTTTATAGAAGTAACTAAGTCAAATTTAAGTCAAGTTCCTGATAGATATATTAGAAAGCAAACTTTGACAAATGCTGAAAGATATATTACAGAAGAGTTGAAAAATTTAGAAAATCAAATACTAGGAGCAGAAGAAAAGGTAACTAGCTTAGAGTATGAGGCATTTACAAAAATTAGAGAAGAAATAGCAAAAAACATTAGAAGATTGCAAAGAACAAGTGAAGTTATTTCTACATTAGATGTTTTAGCTTCTTTTGCTGAGGTAGCAGAAGATATGAATTATTGTATGCCAGAGGTTAATTCATATGGTACTATTGATATAAAAGAAGGAAGGCATCCAGTAATTGAAAAAATATTAGGAGCAGGTGGATTTGTTGAAAATGATACATATTTGGATGAAGGAGATAATAGATTATCTATAATTACAGGTCCTAATATGGCTGGTAAATCTACATATATGAGGCAAGTTGCATTAATTACACTAATGGCTCAAGTTGGAAGTTTTGTTCCAGCAACTTCAGCTAAAATTGGAGTTGTAGACAAAATCTTTACAAGAGTTGGAGCATCAGACGATTTAAGCATGGGGCAAAGTACATTTATGGTGGAAATGATGGAAGTTGCAACAATACTAAAAGAAGCTACAAAAAATAGTCTAGTAATATTAGATGAAATAGGTAGAGGAACATCTACATATGATGGTTTATCAATTGCATGGGCTGTGGCAGAATACATAGCAGATAAAGAAAAATGTGGAGCAAAAACATTATTTGCAACTCATTATCATGAATTAACTGAACTAGAAGAAAAATTAGATGGCGTAAAAAATTATTCTATTGCAGTAAAAGAAAAAGGAGAAGATATAATCTTTTTAAGAAAGATTGTAAGAGGAGGAACAGATGAAAGTTATGGAATACATGTTGCAAGATTAGCAGGTGTTCCAAAAGCTGTTACTGGGAAAGCAAATGAAATATTAAGATCACTTGAAAGAAAAAATATTTTAACAGGAAAGAAACAAGAAAAACAAGATAAAAAGCAAGTTGAAGGGCAATTTGATTTATATAACTACAAATTAGCAGAGATTGCTCATGAGGTAGATACGATAAATTTAAATGAATTGACTCCTATAGATGCTTTAAATACATTGGTTAAGATAAAAGAAAAATTAAAATAAAGTGATTAAATATTAAATGTGAAAGGAAGTAATTCAAAATGGGAAAGAAAGAATCAAAATTATTTAGAAAAGGCTTAAAAGTAGGAAAAGATGGCACAAAGAGAAGTGAGGAGGAACTTTTATACTTGCTATACTCTCCTGAAGAAGTTAAAGCTGCAGAAAATAGAATTATTGATAGAAAAATAGCAAAAAGAGATAAAGAATTTGAAAGAGAAGGTTTAAAACCAATGCAAAAATCTCCAGGACAAGAAAGAATATACCAATATAAAAGAATAATACCAGAAAATGGTTTAATTAATGAAATGGGAATAACTGAAAAACAATACAATAATCCTAATTATAAAGGATATAAAGAAAAATATATGATGTCAGCATATAGCTGTGAAAATGGTGATCCTAGACTTATTAGAGTTGGAAGTAGAGGAAAGTTTACTGAAGAAGAACAAGAAGAATATAATAGAATAATGAAAGCAAAAAAGAATTTAGAAAATAAACAAAAAACTTTTGAAGAAGAAAGATAAATTTTATTAAAAATTGAATAAAAGAGAGATTTAATGAGTTAAATAGTATAAAATCACTGATAATAATATCACTCCTTACTTTACTAACGAAAACAAAAGTTTTACAATATGTGTTAGTAATGTAAGGAGTGAATTTATGAGTGAAAATAAAAGTCTTGAAATAGTAAATGAAAAATCAAATGAAGTAAATGAATTTAATTATCAAGTTGAAAATATTAAAAATCTAATTTATACAATTAGAGGAAAACAAGTCATGCTAGATAGTGATGTGGCTATGTTATATCAGTACACAACTAAGAATATAAATAAAGCTATGAAAAGAAATATTAATAGATTTCCAGAGGATTTTTGTTTCCAATTAACAGAAAAAGAAGTGGAAAACTTGAGGTTCCAATTTGGAACCTCAAGTTTAAACAAAGAAAATTATGGTGGAAGAAGGTATTTACCATATGTTTATACAGAACAAGGAATATCTATGTTAGCAGGAGTTCTAAAGAATGATATAGCGATACAAGTTAGTATTAATATTATAAGAGCCTTTATAGAAATGAGAAAATTCATTACAAATAATGCACAAGTATTAGATATAAATAAATTTAACAATCAATATCCAGTACTAAAAGTAGCAAAAACTAATAAATTTCATGATAGATTTATTGTAATAGATAACAAAGAACTATATCATGTAGGAGCATCACTAAAAGATTTAGGAAAGAGATGTTTTGCAATTTCGAAAATTGAAGATGTTGAATATATAGAGAAAATAAGCAATTACAGTTGAAAAAACATATTGGATTGTGATAATATATAAATATATTTTTTTGAAAATTCCTCTCTTAATTTAAGAGCAGATTATATAAATAGCAACTCGTTAACTTATTTTAGAAAGTCAATTGACAAGGAGGAAGAAATGATTATTTTCTATTATTTTGGATGTGTTATTATTTTATCAATTATAATTGGAGAAATAAAATATAGAATTGATAAAAATAATAGCAAATGGGAAGTGATTTTTAATAAGGAAATGTCCAAAAGATTGAAATGAGAGAAAAAAGGTCGCATTAGCGACCTTTAATTATATCTCAATCTTAGGTTCATATTTTTCAAGCCACATGTTAACTTGGCAAAGGTATGCCATAAGCTGTGGACCGGTCATTAATTGACCAAACCAAGGTCTTGTAAATGCTTTCCCATCAGTATTTAAAATATCTAAAATATATTTTCTATTTAACAAGTTATTAATAGGAGCATTAGGCTTATTCATAATATCAGTAAGCATTGATTTTACTTTAGCTAAATAATTTGGATTATGAGTCTTAGGATAAGGAGATTTTTTCCTATCTACAATTTCATTAGGTAAAAAATCACGACAAGCATATCTAAGTAATCCTTTTTCTCTGCCATTTAAAGCTTTCATTTCCCAAGGTATATTCCATACATATTCGGCTAATCTGTAATCACAAAAAGGAACTCTAAGTTCAAAACCATTATACATAGCCATTCTATCAGAACGATCTAAAAGTGTTTGCATAAACCAATTTAATGTTAGATGAGAAATTTTACGTTTTTCTTTAGTTTCTTCTGTATCAGTATCTAATATCTCAACCTCATTCAAACTTTCATTATATCTATAATCAATATATTCTTTTAAATTAACATTTTTACCTATAACAGGATTTAATAAATTCTGTCTTTCATCAATTGCAATAGACCAAGGAAAAGTATTACTATTTAAAGCATCTTCTCTAAAAAACCAAGGATAACCACCAAAAATTTCATCAGCACATTCACCAGTTAAAGAAACAGTCATTTCTTTTTTTACATTTTTACAAAACAATAGTAAAGAAGAATCAATGTCAGCCATACCTGGCATATCTCTTGCTATCATTGCATCTTCTAAATATGAAGCAAGTTCAGGTGTATCAATTACAATATTATGATGATTTGTATGCAAATTTTTGCTCATAAGTTCAACATAATAATTATCTGCATTTGGTTGAAAATCACTTTTAACAAAATTTTTATCATTATCCACATAATCTATTGAATAAGTATCTAAAGGTGGTAATCCTTCCTTTTTACAATAATCTGCAGCAAATTTTGTTATAATACTAGAATCAAGACCTCCAGATAAAAATGTACACAACGGAACATCTGCAACCAATTGTCTAGTTATAGCATCATTTAGTAAGAACTTTAATTTTTCAGTAGTTTGAGCAAGATTATCTTTATGTTCTTTAGAATGTAATTTCCAATATCTTTTGCAGTAAAAACCAGAAGAATTGTAAATAGCAAAATGAGCAGGTTTTAATTCATAAATATTTTTGAAAACTGTTGTACCTGCTGTATGTGCAGGACCTATTCCAAATAGTTCACAAATTCCTTGATTATCAACTACTTTTTCTATATTAGGATATTCAAAAATTCCTTTTATTTCAGAAGAAAAAATAATTGTATTATCTTGAATAGTATAAAATAAAGGTTTAACACCAAAATGATCTCTTGCTAAAAATAACTCTTTTTTGAGTTCATTCCAAATAGCAAAAGCAAAAATACCATTTAAATGATTTACAACATCATTACCAAAATGGATATAACTTTTAAGTAGAACTTCTGTATCACTATGACCATTAAAAGTAAAACCATTTTCTTCTAAGGTTTTTCTTAATTCTTTAGTATTATATATTTGACCATTATAAACAATTACATATTTGCCATATGAAAAAATTTCAATCATAGGTTGTTTTCCACCTACTGGGTCAATTACAATAAGTCTTCTATGCCCAAGTGCTACATTTTTATCTATGTAATAACCTTGTTCATCTGGTCCACGATTTATTAATGATTTATTCATTTTTTCTATAATCCTTTTAGAATTAGATAAATCCTTTTTAAAATCTGCAATTCCTACAAATCCACACATTATTCAAATTCCTCCATTCTTTAATTCTAAACTACTTATATTGTATGCAAAAAATCAAACAAAATTTATTGATTTTGTTAAAAAAGTATAGTAAACTAATAAAAGAAAAAGATGAAAGAAGGAGAAAAATGTTATTAAAAAACATACTCAAACATTTTTGTTTAATAACTCATCATAAATGGGTAGTTTTTAAACTGTGTTGCAAGGTAGGGGAGCCATGGAGAGGATTAGTACATGATTTATCAAAATATTCTTGGACAGAATTTAGTGAGAGTGTAAAATATTATGCAGGAGATCATTCTCCTATTACTGAAGCAAAAAAAGACAAGGGATATTCTATGGCATGGTTACATCACAAAGGAAGAAATAAACATCACCATGAATATTGGGTAGATGAATTAGCTCCAAACCCAACACCAGTTATTCCATATAAATATGCAGCAGAAATGTTATGTGATAAATTAGCAGCAGGAATGGTATACCAAGGGAAAAATTGGACAAAAGAATATCAATTAAGTTATTGGAATAGAGAAAAAGAAAAGATTAGAACAAATGATAAAATTAGAGCTTTTATTACAGAAGCTTTAGAAATGGTGGCAAAAGATGGGATAAATAAAACTTTGAAGAAAAAGAAGATAAAAGAGATTTATAACAAGCATTGTGGATAAAAGTAATTGCAAGCACTTGACAAAAAAGTAAAATACTTGTATAATCGTATAGTGATAATTAACGAAAAAAGAACAGATATAAACATATATCTAAGAGCAAGGAGGGAATTTGATATGGCACAACCAAAAAGAAGATGGTCAAAAGCAAGAACACATTCAAAAAGATCAACTTGGAAAAAAGAACAACCAACAATGGCAACATGTCCACATTGTCATGAGCCAGTAATGCCACATAGAGTTTGTAAAAACTGTGGATACTATGATGGAAAAGAAATAATAGCAAAAAAAGAAACTGAAAATGCTTAATTTTTGGCACCTTTATAGGTGTTTTTTCTTTTTTATTGACAAAATAAATTAGGTATTATAAAATGCAATAAACATTAAATATTTTGAAATTTGTGTTATACTACAAATGAAGGGAAGAAAAATTATGTTAGAAAAGATATTAAAAAAATCAGGTTGGGCAGATTTATTAATAGCATTATTATTTGTTTTATTTGGTATAATGTTAATAGTTAATCCAGAAGCAATTACAGCTATGATATCAATAATACTTGGTGGGATTTGTATTATAATTGGAATTTTGAAATTCTTTAATTATATTTCTAGAGGGAAGACTGAAAAATATTTATTGGCAATTTCAATTGCGATTATAATAACAGGAATAATTATTATGTTTTGTGGAGATATTATTTTTTCTGTGTTTAGAATTTTAATTGCTATATGGATAATTTATAGTGGCATAATGAACCTACAAACTTCAATTATTTGGAAAGAATATAAATCAAGATTATGGCTACTTACATTAATAATGTCAATTATGATGCTGTTTGCTGGAATATATATACTTGTAAATCAAGGAGCAATGATGCAAATATTAGGTGGAATAATTATAGCATATGGAATATTTGATATTATTGAAAATATTATTTTTATCAAAAAAGTGGATAATTATTTAGATTAAAACATAAATTATACATGTGAGGGAAAACGATGGAAAAACAAGAGTATAAAAAGATAAGTAAGAAAAAATTAAAAAACAGTTTTAAATATGCAATGCAAGGAATTAAAAGTGCATTTAAAACAGAACAAAATTTAAAAATACATTTTATTTTTACAGCTTTAGCAATTATCTTAGGAGTTTTATTAAAAATTAATTTCACTGAATGGGCAATATGTTTTTTACTTTTTGGTTTTGTAATAACTGCAGAACTATTAAATACAGCAATAGAAGTTACAGTTGATTTAGCTATGCCAGAAAAAAATGAAAAAGCAAAACTTGCCAAAGACATAGCAGCAGGGGCAGTACTAGTATCTGCAATAATATCTATTTTAGTAGGAATGGCAATATTTTTGCCTAAAATTATAGAATTAGTTTATACATTTATATAAATAAAGCATATAAAAAATAAAATCATTTTATAGACCTAGAAATTCTTAGGTCTTTTTTTGTTATAAAAAAATAGAATGCACAGAAAAATTATTTCACAATTTGAAAAATCATGTCATATAATGCAATAAAAGGAGGAAGAAAAATGTTTAGAAATTGTAGAAAATGTTCTTGCATGAATAATAATTATCAAAACAATGATTGTGAAATGCAAAACGATATTATTGAAAGTCAATGCAGTGATGTTGTTTCATATGAAGATATGAGCAATAGTTGTGACTGTGGATTTGATGAAGAATATAATGTGTTTCCAGAAAATCCAATGCTAGGTCAAAGCTATGTTCCATATCAATATATGAACAAAACTTTTAAACCTTGTGTAGGTTTAAGAATGGGAACTATTTTCCCTGAATTAGTTAGTCCTTATGTTCCAGGTCAAAGTATGGAACAAATAAGAATGATAGAAAATATGAACACAATAGGGAAGGGGTGCAATAAATGTCAATAGAAGAAAATAGAAATTGTGGATGTGGTTGTGAGCAAGTTGAAGAAAATATAGTTGATTGTGATGCAAGAAGGGAAATGGCAAATGAAATTCGCTGCTTAGAATTTGCAATTACAGAACTTGCTTTATATTTAGATACGCATCCAGAAGACCAAAAAGCATTATGTTTGCATAGAAAATATTGCAAGCAAGTAAAAGATTTAAAAGACAAATATCAAAAAGTTTATGGCCCTCTTACTATAAATTACCCTTGCAACAAGTGGAGATGGTTAGAAGAGCCATGGCCATGGGAAAGGGGGAATTTTTAATGTGGACTTATAACAAAATGTTACAATATCCAATAAATATTAAATGCACAGATCCAAGACTTGCTAAAGTAATTATATCTCAATATGGAGGACCAGATGGAGAACTTGCTGCTTCTTTAAGATACTTATCTCAAAGATTTGGTATGCCAGACCAAAAAGCAAAAGCAATATTAAATGATATAGGTACAGAAGAATGTGTACCATTATGATGTCAATAGCTAAAGACAGGGATTACAATTTTAGCTATTGACTAAAAAGTTAAAGCATTAGAGGCAGCTAATGCTTTAATACTATAACTGAAATTTAAAATCTTTATAAGGTTTCCAGTTTTTTGGAAAATATTTTTTTGCTAACTCAAATAGCGGTTTTATATATGGTTTCCATTGTACTATCAACATCTCCCGTGAGTATACATTTTTACACAACTTAGCAAAACCTGCATCGATAGGAATTATTGCTCTTCCAAATAAAGGTCTATCTTCATAACTTAAAGCACAACCTTTTTCAATTGACCAAAAAATACATGGACCTTCTATATCTTCACCGTGTATAATATCAATGATTGGTCTATTTTTATTTCTTGGTCGTACATACAATGTTTCGTCACTAGATTTGATAATATTTTCTACATCTAATGTTAAATAACCGGATGATGTAGTAATGAAAGATTGTGAAGACTTCCGAGCAAAATCAATTGCATAATAACCACTTTCTAAAGCTTTTTCAATAAGTGAAATGTCATTACCAAAATCTGAGGGAGCATTGTCACAGGCGTTTTTTTGACAACAAATGCCTTTACATGCACTACACACCTCAGTATTAGTCCATCTTTTCCAAAAAATAATTTCTTCTTCTGATAACATAGTTTTCTCCTTAATTAAAAAGAATGTGTTAGAATTTTATTTATCTGCCTATAAAAAAATTCAAATGCAAGTTACATAATGTTATTATAACATATAAAATGTAACTTTACAAATTATATTATTATTTTGAAATTTTAGGAAAGATATGTAATTCAAAATTTGTAGGGTCAGAATCCTTTTTTATAGCCTTTTCCGTTTTTAAATAAGTAACTTTACTAATTATACTTTTTAATAGAATATTTTTGTCTTCAGCTGTTTCTAAATTATAATATAAATCTATAATGTTTTCTAGCTTTGGTATTATAATTTCTTTTTGATTTTGTATTTCTAGATTTTTTTGTAATATAGAATTGTATTCTTCTAACTTACTTTCTAAGCATTGAATGTTGTTTTTTATTGCTTTAGAACGGCTTATAAATTCGTTATTGTTGTATATTCCATTTTCTAAAAATTTATAGATTTTATTAAGTTTAGCGTTTTCTTTTTCTAGTTCTTTTTTAGTTATGCTAATAGACTTTTCTATTACTTTATTATTATCAGAGTTTAGAGTATTTTTTATTGAATAATCTACTTTATAATTTTCAAGCCATATTTTTAAAGCAT
>CALXXH010000032.1 GCA_944392635.1 uncultured Clostridia bacterium
AGTATGTATTATTTGAAATTTTTCCTTCTCAATAATTTTCTTTAGTTTAAAAATTGCTTTAATATTATTTATTTTCATTGGATTTCTTTCAAATGGTATCTTATGTTTAACATCACAATATTCTATTTTTTCATCCCCATTAGTTGCCACATGTACTTCATACCCCTGTTCTTTGAACCATTTTAAATATGGTATATGAAATTGAATTATATGAGAATCAACTGTGGCTGTAAATAAGACTTTTTTCATTACAATGCTCCTATCATCCTACTTTACTCATTTCTCTGTTTTCTCTTAAATCTTGTATTTCTTGTTTTATTCCTTGTTCTGTTATTTCTGCATTAGCTTTTGAAAATACTGCTCTAATAGTTTCTATAACTAATTTTATATCATTTTTAAAACTTAAATTATTAACATATTCTAAGTCATAGTTTATTTTTTTAAATATATTTATTCCGTTTCTACCTTTTACTTGTGCTAGTCCTGAGATTCCTGGTAAAACATCACATCTTCTTTTTTGTTCATCATTAAACCAAACATAATATTCTGGTATCCATGGTCTTGGTCCAATAAAGCTCATTTCTCCTTTTAGGATATTAAATAATTGTGGTAATTCATCTAAGCTTGTCTTTCTTATTATTTTTCCAACCCTTGTTACCATTTGTTCATGTGATAAATCACTATTTAATTCTTTTCTCTTGGTCTTCATTGATCTAAATTTATATGTATTGAATTCTTTTAATCCTTTTCCCATTCTTCTAGACTTATAGATTATTGGTCCTCCATCTTCTAACTTAATTGCTATTGAAATAATTAGCATTGGAATAGCAAAAATTACTAATAAAATAATTGCTAATATTAAGTCCAATATTCTTTTTACTTTTGTGTACATATATAATCCATCCCCTTCTCTTCTATTTATCAAACAACTTTATTATACTCTTTTCGACATTTTAGTTCAAGTGTTTTATGTTCATATTGTCATACTTCTTTTTGGTAATTCTTCTAATTGTTTCTATTAATAGCATACTAATAAATATTCCAGTTAAAACTCCTAGTGAATCTAGTATTACATCTGTAATTTGTGGACCCCTTCCAGGAATAAATGCTTGATGTATTTCGTCTGTTGATGCATATATTACACCAATTATTAGGCTTGTCCCTATTTGATTTATTTCTTTTATTTTATATGTACCCATTAAACTCATTAATAGGAATCCTACTAATGTATAAATTGAAAAATGTGCAATTTTTCTTATTACACTTTCTATTCTGTCTATTACTTCTTCTCTTTGATTTCTTTCTGCTTGTTGTATTGATGGAATAAACTTTATTACAAACTCTGCTACTTTTTGACTAATTCCTCCAGAAGTTTTAGAGTCTTGATTTGAAAATCCAAATATTGTGCTAAATGTTCCTATCAATGCAATTATTAGTATTGTTCTTATTATATTTAATTTCAATTGTTTCTCCTATACTATGTTCTCAAAAATAAAGAATGTTTGTTTTTGACATTCATTCTTTATTTTTAGAACTTCAGTTTTATTCATATCTATTTCTAATTCTCTTAGTATTGTGTTTTTTCTTTCTATATTTCTTTATTATTCTTAATTAGTATATCCTGTCTTTTGAACAATACTATTACTAATTGTTTTTACTGTTTCTGATGGTTCATAGTCTGTTTCTCCAAATAGTTCTTGATGTAACTGTTTAACATTACTTTCTAATGTTACTGGTACACCATACCATCTATCTAATGTAATTCCTTTTGTTTCATATGGCCATCCTTTGCTTTCTGTTATATTAAAGCTTGCTATACTTGGGAATAAGCTAAATATGTCTCCTGCTGTTATATTTGTATATACTTTTGGTAATATTTCATCTACTAAATTATTTAATTGGCTTACATTCATTGTTTTTACTTTATTTGCCACTGCTGTTAATACATCTCTCATTCTTTCTGTTCTTTTATAATCTCCACCTTCAGCATAACGAATTCTTGCATATGCTAAAGCTTGTTCTCCTGTTAGATTATATGTTCCAGCTTGTGTTATTCCTGATATATGTGATACTTCTTCACTTGTTATTTGCATTTGTATTCCACCAATTGAATCTATTATATCTTTTACTGCATCAAAGTTTACTGTTACAAATTCTTTTATGTTTAAATCTAAGTTAGAATTTAATGTTTTTATTGCAAGTGGTGCTTCTCCATATGAATATGCATGTGTTATTTTATCTAATCCATGTCCTTCTATATTTACATATGTATCTCTATATACTGATAATAATTTTACTTCTTTTGTGTTATTATTAATGCTTGCAATAATTATACAATCACTTCTATTTCCTTTGCTATATGTATCTTCTCTACTATCTATTCCAAATATTGCTATATTTCTGTATTCTGCTAAATTTTCTTCAACTTGTGATGAAACACTTAAATCATCTTCATTTAAATCTACTGTTTGCATTTTACTTAATTTACTGTTAATAAATCCAAAAATTATTCCAACTAGTATTGCTAGAATTATTACTAATACTAGTACTATAATTCCAAATATTTTTAATCCACTTTTTTTCTTTTTTTCTTCATATCTACTCATTTTTCTTTTTCCTCACTTATACTTTTTAGATTTTAATTAGGTTTTATATATAAATCTGTTTAATTTTGTCTTTCTTTGTTATTATACTATAACTATTTTTTCATATCAAGTTTTTTTTACAAAAAATAAAAAGAAAAGCACTTATTATTTATAAAATACTTTTCTTTTATGTTTTATGGAAAAAATTGACCTCTCCTCTTATTTTGGCTCTTTATATATTTTAAACTAAATAATTCATTCCTGTATCATTTGCAAGTTTTGCTATTTGATATTCAAGCTTTTTATAATCTCTGTCATGTTTTAACATCAACATATTAAATTTTGCATTCATTTCAATTCTCATTGCAGTTTGTTCATTTAATATTTTTGCAATATTTATATTTATTGTATCATCTAGTTTTTTGTCAATCTTATCAGTAATGTTCTCTAATCTTGATACTCTATTACTTAGTGTACTAACTTTACTGTTTAAAGCTCTTATCTCTTGTTGCATTCCTGGTATCTTCGCTACTTGTTTTTCAATCTCAGGTATTTTTGCTACTTGTTTTTCAATTTCTGGTATCTTTGCTACTTGTACTTCTATCTTATCTAATCTTTCATTTTGTTTATCAAATTCATTTTGCATTTTTTGCCACAATTCATTAATATCCATAGTTTTATCCCTCCTTTCTTTTATAGACTTGGATTGTAACTATGGATATATATTATCATTATATTTTATAACTATCAAATTAATATTTTCTTATTAGTTGCACTTTTTCTCGTTTAAACTTTTAAAATCATTACTTTTCTAATTATATCTAACTATTTTATAAAATTCAACTTGTTGGTTTCTCTTTTTTACCTATTTTATTCTTAAAAAACTAATAATACTATTTTTAAATGTTTCGAATGCGACCAGAATAGTTTTAGTAAATTCTAAAGATAAAACCGTAAAGGGTCCTGTCTTCGGGTATCGTTACGGTTTTATCTTTAGAATTTCTTAAACGTAATGTAGGGTAGCCGAGAAACTTTAAAAATAGTATTATTAGCTTTTAAATATTTTTTACATCTTGTTTGGCATTTCCATACCTAACAAATATGCTCCTTGTTTTAATACTTTTCCAACACAATCAGTTAAATAAATACGTGCATCTTGTAGTTCTTTTTCTTCTCCTATTATTTTATTTTCATTATAGAAATTACTAAATGCTTTCGATAAATCAATTAAATATCTTGCAAGTATTGATGGTTCTTCTTTTGTTGTCACTTGTACTAATATATCTTCAAAGTTATATATTAGTTTTAAAATATTAATTGAATAATTATCTTGTAATTTTTCTATTTTTATTTCTTCAAATTTTGGTAGTTTTTCTACTTTTTCTAATATACTTTGTGTACGTACATATGTATATTGTATATATGGTCCTGTTTCTCCTTGGAAATTCAAAGCTGTATTCCAGTCAAATATTTGGTCTTTTATACTAGCTGTTGAAAGTGTGTTATATACAATTGCACCAATTCCAACTTTTTTTGCAACTTCTTCTTTATTTTCTAATTCTGGATTTTTTTCAGTTATTATTTCTTCTGCTTTTTCAATTGTTCCATTTATTAAATCTTCTATTTTTACTACATTTCCCAATCTTGTTGACATTTTTCCTGTTGGAAGTGCTACCATTCCATATGATACATGTTCTAATCCTTTTACATATTTTTCATCTACTAAATATTTTGCTACTGCAAATATTTGGTTAAAATGTAGGTTTTGTTCATATGCTACAACATATAGGCATTTATCAAAATCATATGTTTTTGCTCTATACATAATTGCTGCTAAATCTCTTGTTGCATATATTGATGATCCATTTGCTTTTTGTATTAAGCATGGTGTTTTTATTCCTACATCTGTTAAATCTACTATTTTTGCACCTTTTGAATCTGTTAATACTCCTTTTTCTTCTAATTTTTGTATTACTTCATCAGTCTTGTCTGCATAGAAAGATTCTCCTTTATATGAATCAAATTTTACATTTAAAACATCATATATTTTTTCAAATTCTATCATGCTAAAATCTTTGAATTTATTCCATAAGTCTGCACAGTATTTATCTCCTGCCTCTAGTAATCTAAAATTTTCTCTACAATTTTCAAGTATTTTTTCATCAGTTTTGCAAAGTTCATTTATTCTTACATACATATCAACCATTTTGTTTATTGGATCTTCTGTTAAATCATATTCATTTCCCCACATTTTATATGCTTCTATCATTTTACCAAATTGTGTTCCATAATCTCCTAAATGGTTTATTCCTATTGTGTTATATCCTAGATATTTGTACACTCTATATAGTGAGTTTCCAATTAAGGTTGTTCTTAGATGCCCTATATGAAATGGCTTTGCAATGTTTGGAGAAGAATAGTCGATTAATACTGTTTTTCCTTTCCCTAGTTCTGTTTTTCCATATTCTTCTTTTTCTAGTTCTTCTAATACTTCTTTTGCAAGTAATGTTTTATTAATATAGAAATTTATATACCCACCTAATACTTCTATTTTTTCTATTATTTTATCATCTATTAATATTTTTTCTTTTATTTCTTCAGCTATGGCCTGTGGTGCTTTTTTCATTGTTTTTGCAAGTCTAAAACATGGAAATGCATAATCTCCATTTTTATCATCTTTTGGAATTTCTATATATCCTTCTATTTCTTGCTTGTCTATTTCTGTTGCATTTGAAATCTCCTGCGCAATATATTGCTTAAATTGTATCATTTAAATTTCATCCCTTCTTTTTTATATAATAGATTTTCACTTATATATTTTACTATATATATGAAAAAATAGCAAGAAAATCTTGCTATTGAATTCTTTATTTGCTTCTATTCATAATATAGTTCCAAGAATCTTTACACATATCTTCTAAATTCTTTTCTGCAACCCATCCCAATTCTTCTCTTGCTTTTTTAGGATCTGCATAACATGTTGCAATATCTCCAGGTCTTCTTGGTGCTATTTTATATGGTACTTCTTTACCTGTTGCTTGTTCAAATGCTTTTACCATATCTAATACACTATATCCTGTTCCTGTTCCTAAGTTGTATATATATAATCCTTTTTCTTCTTTATCTATTTTTTCTAATGCCTTAATATGTCCTTTTGCTAAGTCTACTACATGAATATAATCTCTTACACCTGTTCCATCTGGTGTGTCATAATCATTTCCAAATACTGATAATTCTTTTAATTCTCCACTTGCAACTCTTACAACATATGGCATTAGGTTATTTGGTATTCCTTGTGGTTCTTCTCCAATTAATCCACTTTCATGCGCTCCTACTGGATTAAAGTATCTTAATATACATATGTCCCAAGTATTGTCTGATTTGTATATATCTTTTAATATTTGTTCTATAAATAGTTTTGTAGTTCCATATGGATTTGTTGTTCCTCCTGTTTTGCAATCTTCTGTTAGTGGTATTTTTTCTGGTTCTCCATATACTGTTGCTGATGAGCTGAATATGAATTTTTTACATCCATATTTTCTCATTGTATCTAATAATACTAATGCTCCTGAAATGTTATTTGTGTAATATTCAATTGGTTTTTGTACTGATTCTCCAACTGCTTTGTATCCTGCAAAGTTTATTACTGCATCTATTTTGTTTTCTTCAAATACTTTTTCTAATTTTTCTTTGTCCATATAATCCATTTCATAGAATTTAAAATCTTTTTCAGTTATTTTTTTAATTGCATCTAATACTTTTGGATTGCTGTTTGAAAAGTTATCTATTATTACTATTTCATATCCTTTTTTTAATAATTCAATTGCAGTGTGACTTCCTATATATCCTGCTCCTCCTGGTAACAATATTGCCATATTTATCATCTACCTTTCTTATATCTTACTTATATCCATTCCTTCTTTTGTGTCTTTTACTTCATATCCATTTTCTTTTATTAAATCTCTCAATCTGTCAGCTTCTTCCCAATTCTTTTCTTGTCTTGCTTGTTTTCTTTTTTCTACTAAGTCTAATATTTCTTTAGGTATTTGAATTTCTTGTTTTTGTTCTTCATCAATTCTTAGTCCTAATATTGTATCAAATTTTAATAAAAGTTCTGCTATTTTAGGAGATTTTTTATCATATCTAACTGTTTCCCAAACCACTCCCATAGCTAAAGGCATATTTAAATCATCATTTATTGCCTCGTGGAATCTTCTTTCTAATTCTTCTATTTTGCTATCTTCTACATCATCATTTCCATTTTTATGTGCCTGATATCCATTTTTTAATCTTTCTAAAGATTTAGATGCTGCATCTATTCCATCCCATGTAAAGTTTAATTTATTTCTATAATGGCATGAGTAACTAAATAACTTATATACTAATGCTTCATATCCTCTTTCAATTATATCTTTAATCAAATATACATTTCCTAAACTTTTTGACATTTTACCATTATTAATTAATAAATATTCTCCATGTATCCAATAATTTGCAGGTATTTTTCCACATGCACCTTTACTTTGAGCTATCTCATTTTCATGATGTGTTGGTATTAAATCTATTCCTCCTGTATGTATATCAAATTGTTCTCCTAAATATTTTTGTCCCATTGCACTACATTCAATATGCCATCCTGGATAACTTGGTCCCCAAGGGCTATCCCATTTCATCAAATGATTTTCTGGTGCTTTTATCCATAATGCAAAATCATATGGATTCCTTTTTTCTGTGTCTACATCTACTCTTGCTCCTGCTTTTTGGTCATCTAGATTTACATTTGATAATATTGGATATTTATCTAATTTTGAGATATCAAAATATATTGCTGTTGATGTTTCATATGCATATCCATTTTCAACTAATTTTTCTACATATTTTAACATTTCTTGTATATGGTCTGTTGCTTTACAAATTATTTCAGGTGTTTCTATATTTAATGCTTTTAAATCATCAAAAAATAGTTTTGTATAATGTTCTGCAATTTCTAATGGAGTTTTGTGTTCTTCTCTTGCTGATTTTAGCATTTTGTCTTCTCCTTCATCTCCATCTGAAACCAAATGTCCTACATCTGTTATATTCATTGCATGTTTTAATTTATATCCATTATATCTTAATACTCTTCTTAAAATATCTTGCATTATGTTTGTTCTCATGTTTCCAATTGTTGCATCTTTATATACTGTTGGTCCACATGAATAAATTCTTACTTCTTTTTCATCAATTGGTTTAAATTTTTCTTTTTGCCTTGTTAAAGTATTATATAAATATATGTCCATTGACTTCACCTCTCTTAATTATTTTTATAAAGCAAGTAAATGTATAAAGTTTCATACATTTACTTGCCAAAGTCTTCTTATTGTGTATTTGTCGTTATATTTCCATCATCTGGTGGTGTTGTATTTGGTGGTTCAACAGGTGTATTACCAGTATTTGTGTTTCCAGTATTTGTCGTATTATCAGTATTACTTGTATTGCTTGTGTTTGTCGTATTTGCTGGTGGTTCTACTGGTTTTTCTTCTTCTTTTGGTTTTGTATGTATCGTACATACTCCATCAATTCTTGTTCCACTACTTGATTTTCTTCCACCTACTGGTGTCCATAGGCTTAATTGTTCTTTTGGTACTACTGCTCCATATGTATTTGTTGTAACTTGACAATATTGTGAGCAATATGCTGTTGCAACTAATCCAGATTCGCTACAAATTTGTTGACTTCCATGTCCTTGACATTTTTCTGGTAAATTGCTTGATTGGAATATTTCTTTATATGTATCTGTACAACCTGTTGTTGCAAGACATCCTGTTTTTCTACATACTGTTTGTTCTACTATTCCACTTGGTTTTGTAAATGTTGCTTTTTCTAAGTTTTTATGAATATCTGTCATTACTGCATCCCATATTTGCCCTGCTGGATTTTGGCTAAATCCTCTTACTTCTTCATTTGTGTCATATCCAAACCATGTGGCTGCTGCATAATATGGTGTAAATCCACAAAGCCATCTGTCATAACTATCATCTGTTGTTCCTGTTTTTGCTGCTACATCCATTCCTGATATTTTACAATATGTCGCTGTTCCATTACTTGCTGTTACTGGTTCTTCAGTTATTGATTTTACTAAGTATGCTGTTTGTTCTGAAAATACTCTTGTTTTTTCTTGATTTGGTGTTAATACAGTATTTCCACTTGAATCTACAACTTTAGTATAGAATGTTGGTGTTATATATACTCCATCATTTGCAATTGTTCCATATGCTGCTGCCATTTCTAATGGACTTGAACCATTACTTGTTCCTCCTATTGCAAGTGACAACACATTATCTTGTTCTTTTGTCAATGATGTCATACCCATTTTGTTTAAATATTCTAATGATTTTTCTGGAGTTAGTTCTTTCATTATTTTTAATGCTGGTATATTGTGTGAAACTGCTATAAATTGTCTAATGTTTATAAGTCCATCATAGTCGTCTCCTTCATTTTTAGGTTCGTAATTTCCACCAAAATTTGTTTTTACATCATCATATATAGTTGCAGGTGTAATTATTCCTTCTTCTAATGCTGGTGCAACATCTGCTATAGGTTTTATTGCTGAACCTTGTTGTCTTCTCATATGTGTTGCTCTGTTCCATCCTGCTGCGTCTTTTTCTCCTAATCCTCCTGCAATTCCTACTACATTACCTGTTTTATAGTCTACAATTGCCATACCTGATTGCGTGTGTTCATTTACTAATGTTCCATCTTTGTTTTTATCTCTACCTGATTTTATATATTTTTCTTTTTGATATTCTTCTTCTAGTCTTGCTTGTATACTTGCATCTACTGTTGAGTAAATTGTTAGTCCACTACTATATACATAGTTTTCAGCAATTTGTCTTGAAACTCCTCTTTCTTCCATTACTTGATTTATTACTTGGTCTAATACTGCATCTGTATGATATGAATAATTACTTCCTGATGATATTGCACCTTTTTGGAATTTAAGTCCTGCGTCTACTTCGGCTACTGCTGAATTATATTCTTCATCATTTATATATCCCAATTCTTTCATTTTTTCTAGAACTGTTTTTGTTTTATCCTTAATTTTCTCAGTATTGTCTGTTGATGTATCAAATGGATTATATGACATAGGTGAACTGTTTATTCCAGCCATATATGCACATTCAGCTAAACTTAAATCTTTTGCACTCTTATTGAAATAGTATTCTGCTCCAAGTTCAACACCATGTAAGTTTCCTTCTCCTCCAACAAATAGGATGTTTAGATAAAGCTCTAAGATTTGGTCTTTTGAAATCATTCTTTCAACTTGAAATGCTTTTGCCCATTCTTTTATTTTTCTAAAAATACCTGCTAAACCTGATGATTCATCATCTTTTGTTATGTTTTTTACCAATTGCTGTGTAATTGTACTTCCTCCATAGCTAGAACTTCCTGTAAATACTGTATTTAAAATTGCTCCTGCTGTTCTTTTAAAGTCTACTCCACTATGGCTATAGAATCTTTCATCTTCTATTGCAACATATGCCTTTGGCAAATATTGTGACATATCTTCTAATGTTATTATTTTTCTTTTTTCATCACCACTTAAATTTGCAATTACTGCTCCATTTTGATCTACTACTACTGAATTTGCTGTACCTATTTGAAGTTCTTCTTTTGTTATTTCAAAGTCATCTCCAAATAGTCCAAAAAACATCCCTGCAACAATTCCAGCTCCAATTACACATAATAATAGGAATAAGATTATACATATCTTAATAAATAGCATTAATTTTGGATGTCTTTGTGTAAATTTAGTTTTTTTGCCTTTTTTGCTATTTTGTTTACTTCCTTTTTTTGCTACTGGTCTTTTACTTGTTGGAACTCTTTTAGTTTTTTCATCATCTACTCTTTTTTTAGTTGTTTTTCTTCTTTTATTTTGTGGTCTATATTTTCTTGTTTCTTCATTATCATGATTTCTATTACTTCTATTATCACTTGGCATTTTTGTACCTCCTTGCCAATTTTAAAA
>CALXXH010000033.1 GCA_944392635.1 uncultured Clostridia bacterium
TTGTTTAACAAAAGAAAAACCTCCTTTAGATTTACTTATTTTAAGTATTTCCAAATTAGGTTTTTTTATACTTTTATTATATTTTTAACCATCATTTTGATTTAATAATTTGTTATCCTATTTTGCTTGATATTTCTTTTTTCATTTTATTTATAATCTTCTTTTCAAGTCTTGATATATAACTTTGAGATATACCGAAGTTCGTCTGCCACTTCCTTTTGTGTTTTTTCTTTTCCTGTTTTAAATCCAAATCTCATTTCCATTATGTCTTTTTCTCTTTCATTTAACTTTGATATTGAGCTTCTTAGTAATGTTTTATCTACTTCATCTTCTAAATTTCTTGATGTTATATCTGGTTCTGTTCCTAATATATCTGACAATAACAATTCATTTCCGTCACCATCTTTATTTAATGGTTCATCTATTGATACTTCTCCTTTTATTTTATTGTTTTTTCGTAAAAACATAAGTATTTCATTTTCTATACATCTTGATGCATATGTTGCTAGTTTAATTTTTTTGTTTGAATTGAAAGTATTTACTCCTTTCATCAATCCAATTGTTCCAATTGATATCAAGTCTTCTATCCCAATACCTGTATTTTCAAATTTCTTAGCTATGTATACTACTAACCTTAAATTCCTTTCTACTAATTTTTGTCTTATTTCTAAATTATCTTCTTGAGATAATTTTTCTATTAATTCTTGTTCTTCCTCTGGTGGTAATGGAGGTGGCAAAGTTTGGCTCCCTGCAATATAGAATATGGGTAAATATTCTATTTCATTTTTTTCATTTATGTATTTTGCACAAACACTACTAATTCCGTTTTTTAACATCTCTAATAATTTTATTTTCATCTTGACTCACTCCTTTCTGCTTAATTTTTAATAAATGTCTATTTTTTGTAACTATTTTTAACTTTTTAAGATTTGTTTTATGAATTTAAGAGTTCCAATCCTATTAATGCTCTATATTCTCCTCTTTTTGTAAGTGATTTGTTATATATCCCAATAATTATATTTTCATATTCATTTTCTTGTTCCTCCTGAACAATTTTTACTTTGCTAGCTTTAATTCCAACCAACATCCCATTTTGTTTTCCTAAGGATGAAAAAGGAATTAGTTTTAATTTTGCTATATATTCTTGTTTTATTTTTTCTGGTATTTGTTCAAAATCACCTCCTAGAATGTTTTCTAAATTATTTAATATTTCCTTTGGCATACAATCATACAGGAGTGTATGCTCTAGTATTATTACAGGCGTGTTTGTAATTGGCTCTTTTAATAAATTTCCTGTGTCTATCATTGCTTTTGTTTCTATTATTTTATTATTTAATTCTACTTCTATTTCACAGAACATATCTTTTTTGCTTATCTTACTTTTTACTATTGTAAATGCTGTGATTAGTATTATAAATGCTACAACTGCTGCTAGTATTACTGTTTTTAATGGATATGTTCCTAAAAATAGTCCATTTTTCATTAATATTTCTTGAGGTTTTACTATATATATTAACGCAAACGCTGCTCCACCAAATACAAATGATGTTAAGTAAAATATTAATATGCTTTTCCACAATTGTTTAACTGTTTGTGGATTATATGCTATGTAAATTATTAATATTGATAAGATTATTTTTAATATTAGATTAGAATATATTTGCAAAGTTGATATATATGTCATTATTGAATATATTGCTCCCAAAGATCCTGCAAGTATTATTCGAATCCATTTTATTTTTTGTTTTAGAATTATTCCTGTTGCAATTAGTATTATTGTGTTCATTATTAAGTTTTCAAAAAATACCACATCAATATAAATAGTCATACAAATCACCTGTATGACTATTCTACTACTTATGTTTTGAAAAATCTGTCTTTTCTTATTGGCGAAAAAAAGAAAAAATCGAACAAATTCGACTTTTTCTTTTTATTCTAGTTCTTATTTTTATTTTTTCTTAAAAATGAAGGTATATCTAAATCATTTTGTGATGAACTACTTTCATTATTTACTGGAATTGTGTTTATTTTCTTTTCCCATGTTTTAGAAACAATATTATCTACACCTATACTAGATATTGGTTCATTTTTTTCAAATCCTGTTGCAATTACTGTTATTTGAATTTCATCTGTCATATTAGGATCTGTTACTGTACCAAAGATGATATTTGCTTCTGGATCTACACTGCGTTGAACTAATTCTGCAGCTGTATTTACTTCATGTAATCCTAAATCTTCACCACCAGTAATGTTGATTATTACACCTTTTGCTCCTTCAATTGATGTTTCAAGTAATGGACTTTGGATTGCTTCTTTTGCTGCATCTTCTGCTCTATTTTCTCCTGCTGCTCTTCCAACTCCCATATGTGCCATTCCTTGATTTAACATTATAGTTTTAACATCGGCAAAGTCTAAGTTTACAAGTCCTGGTATAGCAATTAAGTCTGAAATACCTTGAACACCTTGTCTTAATATGTCATCAGCCATTTTGAATGCTTCTATTATTGATGTTTTTCTATCAATGATTTGTAATAGCTTATCATTTGGTATTACTACTAATGTATCAACTTTTCCTTTTAAACTTTCTATTCCACGTTCTGCTTGTGAAAGTCTTTTCTTTCCTTCAAATGTAAATGGTTTTGTAACAACACCTATTGTTAATATTCCCATTTCTTTTGCTGTTGATGCAACTATTGGTGCAGCTCCTGTACCTGTTCCTCCACCCATTCCGGCTGTAACAAATACCATGTCTGCTCCTCTTAATACTTCTGCAATTTCTGATTTGCTTTCTTCTGCAGATTGAGCTCCAATGTCAGGATTTGCTCCTGCTCCTAGTCCTCTTGTTATTTTTTCTCCTATTTGAATTTTTGTATTTGATTTTGATGTTTGTAATGCTTGTCTATCTGTATTTACTGCAATAAAATCTACACCTTTAATTCCAGCATCTATCATTCTATTTACAGCATTATTTCCTGCTCCACCAACACCTATTACTTTAATTGTTGCTGTTCCATCCATCATTGTAATATCATCATTATTGTAATCCATCATTTGGTTTTTCCTCCCTTATTTTATATATATTTTTAAAATTAATAACTTTGTATTATGAATAGAAAAATTCTTTTATTCTTTCTAATAGATTTTTTATAAAGCTTTCATTATTTTGTGTATCAATACTACTTGATACTGTTTTTGTAAAAGGTCTTGCAGCTATATATCTAACTAATGCATAGCTCGTCCTATATGTAGGTTTTACTGTACTTACTGCTCTTCCTGTTGATATTTTAACAGGTATATTTAAATTTATTTTTCCTGCTACATCACTTTTACTTATATTAACAATCCCTTGTCCTGTTAATACTACATTATTTATTTTTGATTTTATTCCTTGGTTTGTTATGTCTTTATTTATTATGGAGAAGATTTCCTCAATTCTTGCTTCTATTATTTCTATTAGTTCTGAACTTTTTATTATTCTATTTTTATTATCATCTTTTGACGTGTTTAGTATTATATCATTGTCATTATCTATATATGATTTTAGAGCTAAACCATATTGTCTTTTTAATTTGTCAGCTTCTTCTTCACTTATATTTAATACTAAAGCAATATCATTTGTGATATTATCTCCTCCTACCGGAATTGAATTTGTATAAATGAAACTTGAACCTTCAAATACTCCTATATCTGTATTTCCTGCTCCTATATCTAATATCATTATATTATCATTTAATTCATGTTTATCTAACACTAAATTTCTTTCTGCTAAAGTTATAGGTACTATACCATCTATTTCAAGTCCTGCTTTTTTGAATATACTATTTAATTGTCTTACAAAATCTTTTTGTGCAAGTATTACTTGTGCACTTATTGTAAAACTTGAACTTAAATTTCCAACTGGATCTGCTACAACATTTCCATTATCTAATGTTATTTTGTCTGGCACTATATCAATTAATGTTTCACCATCTGGTATATCTATATCTTTAACTTGCATTATAGCACTTTGCACATCTCTTACTGAAATTCCTGAATACTTGTCTTTTACTTCCTTTGTTATTGTGTTTTGTACTATTGTTACATATTTTCCTTGAATGGTTACATATGCTGAATTTATTTTTAGGTTTGTTTCATCCTCGGCATCTTGTATTGTTTTTGCAATGCTTAGTGTTATATCTTCTTCATTTATTATTTTACCCTTCTTTAGTCCACTACATTTATATGAGGTATTACATATTATTTCAATTTGACCAAAGTTGTTTACTTCTCCTACAACTGTGCAAACCTTACTTGTTCCTATGTCTATACCTACAATGATATCTCCTATTGCCAAGTTAATTCCTCCATTTTTGTATTAAATTTCTTAAGTGTATATATATTACATTTTTAGACAAATGTCAATAGAATTTGTTATATTTTTGTAATGTTTTTGTAATGTTTTTGTAATAATTGTTTTTCAATTTTTTACTAGAATTTGCGATTTTATTGATATATTAATGTTTTGTCTTTACAATGGAAAAAATATTAAAACTTTTCATTTTAATATTTTCTCTTTTTATTTTATTATTTTATACACTTAAGATGTTATTTATTTTCTTCTACTTTTTCTTCTACATTTTCTTGTTTTTTTACTTCTTGGATTTTTGTTGACCATTTATCTACATAGTATCTTCTTATTATTGCTAAATTTGTAAACATTCTTCCAACAAAAACTACTATTGCTGCTAAATATATATCAACATTTAACTTTTCTCCTAATATTGTTAATAATATTGATAAAATAGCATTTCCAAAAAATCCTGTTATAAATATTTTTAAATCAAAGTTTTTCTTAATTACTGATGTAATTCCTCCAAATACTGAATCTAATGCTGCAATTATCGCTATTGCTAAATAGCTTGAATATGTATATGAAATCATTGGAGCATTCATTCCTAATATTGCACCTAATATACAACCTATTAAAATTGCTATAAATATCATATTCTTTCCTCCTAACTATTGAATATATTTTGTAGTTATTTCATCATTGTATTTTAATATTGTTATTTTATCTTTTTTCTCTATTGATACATCATGTCCTATTGTTCTTAGCTGATCTACATATCCACCATTTCCTATTAATGCACTTTCTAAATATGATTGGTTTCCTATTGCTTTTATTACATATGGTGCTAATATTCTTTGTCCATTAATTCTTACAAATAAATCATCTGAATTTGCATTTATATTAACAATATCTGTCATGTTTATTATTCTTTCATCATTTATTGATATTGCTTCTGCTCCTGCAAGTTTTAGTGCATTTACTATTACTAGTAAATCATCTGCATTTATTTGACTTATTTCTTCATTAGTTGTTTCTCTTAATACTATTTCTACACCTTCTCCCTCTACATCTGTTTTTCCTAGATTCATATTAACTGTTGCCAATTCTTCATTTACCAACTTTTCTGTTTCTTCATTTGATTCTTTTGTTTGGTTATATTCTTCTATCATCTTTTGAACTTCTTCATATTGTGCATTTGTTTCATCATATCTTGATTTCCAGTTGGCAAGTTCAGTTCTTAGTTCTGTTTCTCTCATATTTTCTATTGATGTTATATCTGTTTCATTAACAATTTTAAATTGCATAAACATTACTAATACTAACGCAAAACATGCAATTCCAATTGTTATTGTCATCGTGATTTTTCCTTTTTTTATATTTGGCTTTTTCATATATCCTCCCTTCTTGATGTATATTTGCTTTCTACTCTACACTTTTTGCATATTGATATGTAATTACTCCTGTGTATTTTGGTATTGTTATATTATTTGATTTTTTAAGTTCAACTCCAACAGTTGCATTTTTTAATATTTCTAAATACCCTCCTGGCCTTGACAATGCTGCAAGTTGTTCAGGAAGTCCTATTGCTTTTATTTCAAATGGTGCTCCTACTTTTTCTCCATTTATTTCTATTATATTTCCTCCACACACTATGCTACTTGTCGGTACTAATCTTTGGTCATTTATTGATATTGCTTCTGCTCCTGCATTTTTTAATTCATTTATTACACTTAGTACATCTGCGTCATGCACTATTAAGTCACTTGCATTTAATGCTAAGCTTGAATCAGTTTTACTATCACTTAGTGTTACTATTACTCCCGGTCCTGTTACCTCTGTTAGTCCTATCATTTTATTTCCTTGTTGTATTTCTTGTTCTTTTTGTTCTAAATCTTCATTATTTTCTGTAGAACTTTGTCTTGCTTTTTCTAGTTCTGCTTCTGCTTTTTCCAATTCTTCATATTTATTTTCATATCTTTCTTTGTATTTTAATACCTCTGCTCTTAGGTTGTTTTCTTCATAATTTTGGCTTACAGTTGAATTTGTGCCTTGTACAGTTCTTACTTGTACACATATTCCTAGTGTTAATGCAAAACACATTATTCCAAATACTATACTTATTGTTCTTTTATGATTCATCATTTCACCTCTTTCTATATTTTAGCTTTTTTTGCTTATATGTTTTCAATTTTTCTATACTTTTTCCCTAAAGTATGGTTGGAATTTATTATTCAAATCTCCGTTTACAAATATATCTCCTTCTTTATCTTTTTCTTGTTCTAAAATTGCTACGACATACAGCATTTTGTTACTTAAATTTGAGCTATCTCCTAAATGTATTGTTTTCTTTTCTTGTTCTAGATATATACTATATTCGTTTTTGTTCTTAATGTCAATATTTGTGACTTCTGTGTCTAAATTATTTTCTTTTGCAGAACTCATTATTTTTAGTACATCTTCTAGTTTTTCTAAGTCTTCATCATTTAATCTTTGGTTTGCCTTTATTTCTCCTTCTGCTGTTTTTGAATTTAAAATTATCGGTAGTCCTTTATTATCTTCTGCTATTTCTAATATGTATCCTTGATTATTTATTATTGCATATTTTCCAACGTAATCTACAGAATATGTTGGTACTCTTTCTTCTACATCTATTTGTATTGTACTTGGAAATTTTCTATGTATTTCTATATTTTCTATATATGGATTTTCTTTTATTTTTTCTATTGCTTTACTTGACGAAAATCTAAATATATTTTGTCCTGTTTTTATGCTAGACAAGCTTATTATTGTTTCACTATTAACTAAATTATTATTTACTACTTGTATGTCCTTTATGTTAAAAATTGGTGAAATTAATGCAAAAGCTGTTCCTCCTGATATTATTGCAATTAATAAAACTATTTTTAATATTAGTTTTATTCTTTTATTTCTTTTTTTACGTTTTCTTTCTTTTCTATTTAGTTCTTTTCTTCTTTCTTCATCTTTTTTTATCTTATTTTTATTTGTCATGTTAATAACTGTTTCTGTATCAAAATCAAATTCGTTTTCCTGTTTTTGCATTTTGTTTTGTTTTATTCTTTTTTCTCTTTCTTTTTGTTTTTTCTTTTTCATTAGGTCTTCTATATTTTCTTTTCTAGCTTGTCCATTATTCATATAATATATATCTATTTCTTTAGATTTTTTTGCCAACGCTATTCCTCCTTTTGGTCACTTTGGGACAGGTTTTGATTGACCATTTTTGGTTACTTTGGGGACGCCACTATTTTAAGGTCCGTCCCTTAATCCCTGCTTTTAGGGATTTAAAGGACCGTCCCCTAATCCCTCTTTTCAATTTCAATTCCTAGCTTTCTTAATTTTTTGTCAAATTCTTCATACCCTCTTAATATATATTCTATATTATCAATTGTTGTTGTTCCTTTTGCCATAATTCCTGCTAATACTAAAGCTGCTCCCCCTCTTAGGTCTGTTGCTTTTACATTTGTGCCATATAGCTTTCGTACACCTTTTATTATTGCTGTTTTTCCTTCTATATTTATTTTTGCTCCCATTCTTACTAGTTCTCCGTGTGAATTTATATCTGTTTTCAAATATATTTTCTACTACTACTGATGTTCCTTTTGCAATTGTTAGCATACTTACAAATATTGATTGCATATCTGTTGGGAATCCTGGATATGGCATTGTTTTTATATCTATTGCTTTTAGTTTTTTTGGTGTTTGTATTTCTATTTTTCTTTTTTCTATATTTAATTTACATCCTGTTTCTTCTAATTTATGAATTATTGGAGTTATATGTTCTGTATCTACATCTTTTAATATCATGTTTCCATTTGTTGCTGCAGCTATACATAGGAATGTTCCTGTTTCTATTCTATCTGGCATTATGTTATAGCTTACATCTTTTAATGTTTTTACTCCCTCTATTTCTATTGTATTTGCTCCTGCTCCTTTTATTTTTGCTCCCATTTTGTTTAAGAAGTTTTGCAAATCTACAATTTCTGGTTCTCTTGCTGCATTTGTAATTATTGTTTTTCCTTCTGCCATACAACTTGCAAGTATTGCATTTTCAGTTGCTCCAACACTTGGAAAATCTAAGTCTATTTTTTTCCCTATTATTTTATCACAACTACATGCTATTTTTCCATAGTTTTGTTCAATATTTATTCCTAATTTTTCAAATGCTTTTAGATGTAAATCAATTGGTCTTGTTCCAATATCACATCCTCCTGGATATGAAAACGTTGCTGTTCTACGTTTTCCTAGTAATGCTCCTGCTAAAATTACTGATGAACGCATTTGCCTCATTAGGTCTTCTGGTATTTCATATTTATTTATTTGATTTGTTTCTATTATTATTTTATTGTTCTTTTTTGTTACTTTTCCTCCTAGTTTTTTTAGTATTTCAAACATCATCTGAGTGTCATGTATGTTAGGAACATTGTATAACGTTGTTTTTCCCGCATTTAATATACTTGCAGCTATTATTGGGAGCGCAGCATTTTTTGAGCCTGAGATTGTCACTTCTCCTTCTGCTCTTTTTCCACCTTTGATTATGTACTGTGCCATTTTAATTCTCCACCTTGCTTATATATTTAGGTTTTCTTTTGGTTTACCTATAACCTTGTTTTGTTATATTTTATGTTCTTTTTACATAAAGTGTTCTTTTTGCAAGGTTATTTGTTTTCTTTCTTTATTATATGTATGGAATATAAAAAGTTCTAAATTTTCAAGTCACTTCTTGAAATCTTAGAACTTTTTTCAGTCGGTAACAAAATATTACCAGCTTGTTTTAATCTTTCATCATCCATTGTAAGTCCTTTTTGCATATATTCGTGAAGTCTTTGAGTTGCCCATATACGAAATCTTGTCGCAACTTGTGATTGCACTCTATATCCTAATGATATTATCATATCCAAATTATAATGGTCTATATTTCTTCTAACTTGTCTATTTCCTTCATTTTGAACTAATAAGAATTTCTTATTAGTTGAATTTTTTTCTAATTATCTAATAATCCATATACCATAGATATATCTGTTGGTATTATATATTTTGCTCCTATTTCTTCTGCTACAACTAATACGAATGCACACATTGCTCTTGTTGCATACCACCAATTAGGATTATCTACTTTTTTTCTTATATCATCTAATGATATTTCTTTATAATATCTGTCTGTATCTTTTTTTCTAGTTTCTATATCCATCATTACAGGTTGTAATTCATCTGTATATAAGTTGTTTTTTTGATAATTTATACCTGAATTTAAAGCAAAATATAGGTGTCCTCCACCAGCGAGTATTAAAATGTCTGCTTTTTCTTTAGGTAATTTTATTTTTTTCTTTATTTCATTTTTTATTGTTTCTATATCTGTTGTTGCAAAATCATCTGCTAAGTCTGGAAATTTATTCATTATATCAACAACACCTATTGGGCTGTTTACCATCTCTTTTATTCCATTTTCATATATTGTAATTTCAGTTGAACCTCCACCACCAACTAATACTGCTACTTTGTCATTAACATTTCTAGTTGTTCCAATTACTGTTAGTTCGTTTTCCTTTTCTTGGCTTATTATATCAAATTTCAAATTTGTTTCTTTATAAAATCTATTAAGAAATTCTATATTTTGTTCTTCTGTCAAATTTCTAAATATGCTTGTTCCACAAACATATATATTCTCATAATTTTTTTCATAATCTTTCACTATATTTATTAAAGTATTTATATCTTTTTCATCTAATTTATTTTCCTTTTTATAATTCTTTTTAAATTCAATTACTTCTGTTTTTAAGTGTTTTACTTCCTTACCATTGTATAAATCTATTTTTGTATTATTTGAACCAACTTCTATAATTATTTTTTCCATATTGATCTCTTCTTTCTTAAATTTCTATTTTTTTATTAAATTCTTTTTCATACCATTTGTTTAGTTTTCTTCTTTTCTTAAATATTAAAATATTTTTA
>CALXXH010000034.1 GCA_944392635.1 uncultured Clostridia bacterium
AATATCAATCATCTTATAAGGTAGTAGAAAATGTCGTAAAATTAACCTTTGAAATTTTCAATAACTCCCATATTTTTTAATACAATATATGGAAAATACAAAATGAATAGTTACCTAAAAAATTTTCTTCTAGGATAGATAACAAACACACACCACATGGAGTAGACGTATATCCACAGTCAGCAGCAGGAGTACCATTTAATGCAACTGCATTAGCTTGTAAAGGTGATCCAGTAGCAAATTTACAAGAAGACTTAGCAGCAGAACAAAAAGCAAGAGCAACTTATGAAAAATTAATTGACTTATGTAGAGATAATCCAGATGTAGTAGACCCATTAAGATATTTAAGAGAAAGAGAAATAGTACATTTCCAAAGATTTGGTGAAGCATTAAGAGGAGTTCAAGATAAATTAGCTGATAAGAAATTTTATATGAATGATATGAAAAATTGTAATTATTAATAGAGTATTTAAATTAATACCTAAAAGCAAAGTTAATAATAAAACACTTTAACAAGTACTTTAGGATTTGCTTTTAGGTATCATCTTTAAATAATTTATCTTTTTTTCCAACTACAACAAATCTTCCATCTTTTACATGATATGAACATGTAGACAAAGTAATTAATTGTTCATTATATTGTGCAGTTGCATTAATATTATATAAAGATGCTTTTTTTGAATTTTCAACAAACTCATTATATTCCATTTCAGTTTCAGCATTTATAAAATAATAATATCGAAAAACATCTTTTTCTGTGTTATAATATACTCTTGATTTAAAAACAGAAATAATTTCATATTCAGCATCTTCATCTACTGTTGTAAATCGAATTTTTGGATGTTGTATATAAAAAGTTTCACTTGAATATTTTAATAACTCTTGAAACATTGTTCCATTATTTAAATTATGACCATATATTAACAAATTTGAACTTGGTATTGTCCAATCATATTTACTATCTAAGAATATAGAACCATTTTTAGACTTTTCTTTTTTATAGTTGTGAGTCATATAATATTCATTATCAATACCTTGCAAAATAGGATAATTAACACTTGTATTTGGTATTTCTAGCCAACCAACAACATCTTCATTTTCTTCTTTAAGTTTTCTAACTTGAAGCATCCTTTCTGTTACTTCTTCTTTTATTTCTGTATATTCTTCATTAGAAGTTTGATTTTCATCTTCTTTTGATGTTTCTTCTACAATATAATTATCATAAGTATTTAGTAAATTACTTTCTTCTATAGCTTCTTTTTTTGATGAAAAAAATCCTATAATATATATAATTGATAAAATAATTAATAAAATTAAAACCAAAAATATAAAAATATGCTTTTTCTTCATTTTAATACCATTAAATATTATATAAGGATAGACGTTTTAGACTATCCTTTCATATATTTCTTTTTCATACAAATGATTGCTATTGTTGAAAATAACACAGTTAATACTGCAATTCCTAAATAATTTTCTACACCAGTTTTTGGAGTTTCATCTTTTACAGGTGTATTTGTTTCTGGAGCAGTAGTTTCAACCTTAGAAATTTTAGCATAAACAGTTGTATCAGCATTTATTGGAACATTAAAATCAAAAGCTGTAGTAAAGTTAGCATCTGTATAGAAACCATCTATTGTTTGATTTTCTTCTAATTTTATATGTGATTTTAATAAATCAGCTGTAATTGTTTTTCCTGGATCAACTGTTATTTTATTTGTTTGACCATTTGCAACTATTGATATGATAACTTTTTGTTCATCAGCATTTGCTGTAACCTTATCTGGTATAGCTGTTTCGGCAATAACATTATCAGCTGAATCTGTTAGAGCGACTTTATTACCTGCTACAACAACTTTATTTGTTGTATTAGGTGTGTTTGTTATAGTAAACTCTGTAAGGTAACCATTTTCAGCAACACGAACTACATTTTGATTTGATTCAGTTGTCAATTTTCCATTCATTGTTAAAGTTGGATTATTTGTAGCAGCAGAACCTTTGTCAATTTCAATACCATTATTACTTCCTGTACCATTATATCCTAAATGCAAATCTTTAACCTCTACATTACCACCATTAGCAAGAACTCCTCCATATTTAAAACCTGATATTGAAACATTATCTAAAATTACAGTTGCACCATCATAAGATTGTACACCATATTTAGGACCATTTTTTAATTTTATATTTTTTAGTGTAAGTTTAGCAGCAGAAAATTGAGCTGTAAACATTGTTTGATTTCCTGATGTTGAAGTCCAAGAATTAGAACCTACAATATTATGACCATTACCATCAATTGTTAATTCTTTTGCAATTACAATTGGTTTTGTAACTGTTATATCATTTTGTAATGTGATTGTTGCACCTGAATCTGCACTTGATATAGCATTATTTAATGATTCTTCATCATGTACTAATGTTGCAGCATTACTGAAATTTGGTATTATTAAAGAAATAACAGTAATTAGCATAAAAAATAAGATTAATTTAATTGTTTTTTTCATTTTTTTCACCTCCACTAAAAATTATTTTATCCTTTTTTATTTTAATTATTTACAAATTCTTTCATAAAAATTTTCCAATATATTTTATTTTCAAAATTCAAAAATATCTTGATACAATTTGTAGAATAATATATAATAAAATCACAAAATGAAAGGAGAAAATTATGAAAAATGACATAAAAATACAAATAAAAGAACATATATTAAAACTAGCAGATGAAAAATATAAAGAATTTCATAGTAAATTATGTCCAAACACAGATAATATATTAGGAGTTAGAGTTCCAATATTAAGAAATTATGCAAAAGAATTATCAAAAAATTATACTACTGATGAATTACTAAAAAACATAGATAATCAATATTATGAAGAAATAATGTTGCAAGGTATGATAATAGGATTATCAAAAGAAAAGGATTTTGAAGTAATAAAAAAATACATTAAAGATTTTGTACCTAAAATAGACAATTGGGCAATATGTGATGTGTTTTGTGCAGGATTAAAGATAACTAAAAAATATAAAGAAGATATGTGGGATTTTATTCAAACTTATCTAAAATCAAAAAATGAATTTTATTTAAGATTTGCAATTGTCATGATATTAGATTTTTACATAGAAGAAGAATATCTAGAAAGAAATTTTGAGATATTTAATAATGTTAGAAGTGATAAATATTATGTACAAATGGCGATTGCATGGGCAATATCTATTTGCTTAATTAAATATTATGATAAAACAATTAAATATTTAAAAAGTAAAGAATGCAAATTAGATAATTTTACATATAACAAATCACTACAAAAAGCAAGAGAATCATATAGAATATCTAAGGAACAAAAAGAAGAATTACAAAAAATGAAAAAATAAATATTATTAAAATTTTATAAAATCTATTTGATAAAAAAGCAATTTATGATATAGTATAAAAGAATTTTAAGTAGAAAAGGAATGAAATATATGAAACAAGGAAGAAGAGTAGAAAGAAAAGTACAAAAGCCAAAAAGAAAAATGTCGAGTGAACAAATAGAAAAAAGAAAGAAAAATATAATAAGAACATTTATTACAATTGTAGCTTTATTAATAATTTTTGCAGTTGCAATGGTTATTAATAATTTCATAATACTAGACAACAACAAAACAACAAACTTAGTTATTAATAACAGAAATGTCACATCAAATTTAAAAAACGAGATATTGATTGAAGATAATATTATATATCTATCAAAAGGAGATATTGAAAATTTTTTTGATAAATATATATATGAAGATCCAGAAACAAACCAAATCATAACAACATATGACAAAAAAATAGCAGCAATAGGATTTGAAGATAATAAAATAACTGTTAATGGTTCACAAAAAGATATATATGCTCATGCAATAAATAAAAATGGTACAACATATTTACCAATTACAGAAATGAAAGATGTATACAATATTGAAATAGAAAATATTGAAGAAACAAAAGTAGTTACAATGGATTCTTTAGATAGAGAACAAAAACAAGCAATTGTAACATCAAGTTTAGCAGTTAAATCTTCAACAAATTTTATAGCCAAAACTGTAGATAGGGTAGAAAAGGGAGATACAGTAATTGTTGTTTCTAGTGAAGATGGTTACTCTAGAATAAGAACTAAAAATGGTAAATTAGGTTATATAAAATCTAATAAATTAGAAAATGAATTTACAGTAAGACAAAATATGGAAGATGAAAAACAAATAGAGGGTAAAGTAAACTTAACTTGGGATTATTTTTCACAATATGGCTCAGCACCAGATAGAAGTGGAACAACAATTGATGGTGTGAATGTAGTTTCTCCAGCATTTTTCTATCTAGGTACAGATGGCAAATTAAAAGAAAATGTGGGAGATGAAGGACAAGCATATATTGAATGGGCTCATAATAATGGGTATAAAGTATGGCCAATGGTAGCAAATGCAGAAGCAGCAAGAGAGAGTTTATCAATCACATCAACAATTATGAATAGCTATACAAAAAGACAAGAATTAATTGAAGATATAATAAATGTATGTGTAAAATATGACTTAGATGGAGTAAATATAGATTTTGAAAACATGAAACAAGAAGATAAAGACATGTATTCAAGATTCATAATTGAACTAACTCCAAGATTAAAAGAAATAGGATTAGTTACTTCGGTTGATGTAACAGCACCAGATGGGGGAGAGACATGGTCATTATGTTTTGATAGACATGTTATAGGTGATGTAGCAGATTATATAATATTTATGGCATATGACCAAAATGGAGTATCTAGTACAATACCAGGAACAACAGCAGGATATAATTGGGTTAAATTAAGTTTAAATAAATTTTTAACAACAGAAGAAATTGAACCAGAAAAAATAATCTTGGCAGTTCCTTTATACACAAGACTATGGACAACTGATTCATCAGGAGAATTAGTAAGCAATCCAACAGTTGCTATGAATGATATTGATAGCACAATTCCAGAAGATGCCCAAAGACAATGGGACGATGAATTAAAACAAAACTATGTAGAATACACAGATGGAAGCAATAAAAAGCAAATGTGGATAGAAGATATAGACTCTTTAAAAGCAAAAGTAGGATTAATAAAAGAAAATAATTTAGCAGGTGTAGCATCTTGGGTTAAAGATATGGAAACAGAAGAATTTTGGCAAATGTTAAAACAAGAATTAGAACTAGATTAAAAATGTAAAAAGTCCTTGACATTAGGGCTTTTGACATATATAATACTAAAAAAGCACATTTGGAGGTAATTTGACTAATGCAACATAATGTATTTTTTACAACTGATAATTATCAAAAATTAACAGACGAAGAAATAATTGCACAAATAAAAAATGGCGATGAAAAAGCTTTAACATATTTACTAGATAAATATAAAGAATTAGTAAATATAAAAGTAGGAAAATATTTTTTAATAGGTGCAGAAAGAGAAGATATTATACAAGAGGGAATGATTGGCTTATATAAAGCAATTAAAAGTTTTGATAAACAAAAACAAAATACATTTAAAACATTTGCTAATATGTGTATTGAAAGACAATTAATAACAGCAATAAAAACATCAAATAGACAAAAACATATGCCTTTAAATTCGTATTTATCTTTAAATACAGCAGCGTATGATAATGATGATGAAAATAGTGTAGAATTAATAGATACATTTAACAATGATACAACAGAAGATCCACTAGAAACTATAATGAAAAAAGAATATTATGAACAAATACAAAATAGTATAGAAAAATCACTTAGTAAATTTGAAAAACAAGTTTTAGATAGATTTATAAAAGGTGAAAGCTATAATGTAATTGCAAAAAGATTAAATTCACCTGTTAAATCAGTAGATAATGCAATTCAAAGAATTAGAAAAAAAGCAATAAAAAATATGTTTAAAGAATATTAAAAAGCAGTACAAAAACTGCTTTTTTTGGGGCTTCCAACGGGAATTGAACCCGTGACCTCAGCCTTACCAAGGCTGCACTCTGCCAACTGAGCTATGGAAGCATATATAAAATTACTTAGCCATTATATAGCATAAATTATAAAAAGTAAATAATTTCTCTTGACTTTTTGAAAGAAAGGTATTAGAATAATGTGTAAGTTAAAATTAGATATAAGTGAAAGAAGAGTAAAATATAGGTTACTTTAAGAGAGAGTTAGTCACCGGCTGAAAGCTAATTTAAGCAAACATATTTGAAAACTACCTTTCCATATTTCTAGTGAATAAGCTAGACGTTTTAGATACGTTATAATCTTTTAATTAAGTGAAAAATAGGATGGAACCGTGCAATAAATAGCACTCCTATGGATAATTAAAATATCCATTGGGGTGTTTTTTGATATATATCCCAAATGGACAAAAGGAGGTTTTATTATGTTAAAAGTAACATTAAAAGATGATTCAGTAATTGAGGTGGAAAAAGGAACTAAAATTATTGATGTTGCAAAGAAAATTAGTGAAGGTCTAGCAAGAGTTGCAACTTGTGGAGAAGTTAATGGGGAAGTTAAGGACTTAAGATTTGAATTAGAAGATGATTGCAATTTAGTTATCCATACTTTTGATTCAAGTTTAGAAGGTAAACAAGCATATTGGCATACATCTTCACATATAATGGCACAAGCTGTTAAAAGATTATTTCCAGATGTCAAATTTGCAATTGGACCAGCAATTAAAGAAGGATTTTATTATGATTTTGATGTTGAAAAACCATTTACAGATGAAGATAAAGCAAAAATAGAAGAAGAAATGAAAAAAATAATAAAAGAAGACGTGAAAATTGAAAAATTTTCTTTACCTAAAAAAGAAGCTTTAGAATTAATGAAAGGCCAACCATATAAACAAGAATTAATTGAAGAATTACCTGAAGGAGAAGAAATTAGTTTCTATAAACAAGGAGACTTTACAGACCTTTGCGCAGGACCTCATCTAGAAAGTACAGGAAAAGTTAAAACTATAAAAATATTGTCATCTTCTGGTGCATATTGGAGAGGTGATGAAAAAAATAAAATGCTTCAAAGAATTTATGCTATTTCATTCCCAAAAGCAAGTCAGTTAGAAGAATATTTACATTTGTTAGAAGAAGCTAAAAAACGTGATCATAAAAAGCTAGGAAAAGAACTAGAATTATTTATGATTGCACCTGAAGGACCAGGGTTTCCATTTTTCTTACCAAAAGGAATGGTATTAAGAAATGTATTAGAAGATTTCTGGAGAAAAATCCATGTTGAAAATGGATATCAAGAAATAAAAACACCAATGATTTTAAATGAAGAATTATGGCATCGTTCAGGACATTGGGATCACTATAAAGAAAATATGTATACAACAAAAATAGATGATGTAGATTTTGGAATAAAACCTATGAATTGTCCAGGTGGAATGCTTGTATATAAAAATACAGTACATTCTTATCGTGAATTACCAATTAGAGCAGGAGAGTTAGGTTTAGTACATCGTCATGAAAAATCAGGAGAATTAAATGGATTATTTAGAGTAAGATGTTTTACTCAAGATGATGCACACATCTTCTGTATGCCAAGTCAAATTGAAAGTGAAATTGCAGGTGTTATAAAATTAGTTAATGAAATATATAGCATTTTTGGATTTAAATACACAGTAGAATTATCAACAAGACCAGATGATTCAATGGGAAGTGATGAACAATGGGAATTAGCAGAAGGTGCTCTTAAAAAAGTTCTAAAAGATTTAAATATAGATTATGAATTAAATGAAGGTGATGGAGCATTTTATGGACCAAAAATTGACTTCCATATTAAAGATTGTTTAGGAAGAAGTTGGCAATGTGGTACTGTTCAATTAGATTTCCAAATGCCAGAAAGATTTGATTTAACATATGTTGGAGAAGATGGAGAAAAACATAGACCAGTTATGTTACACAGAGTTATATTTGGAAGTATAGAAAGATTTATCGGTATTTTAATTGAACATTATGCAGGAGCTTTCCCAGTTTGGCTTTCACCTGTTCAAGTAAAGATTTTACCTATTTCAGAAAAACAACATGATTACGCTAAAAAAATAGAAGAAGAAATGAAAGCAAAAGGTATTCGTGCAAAATTAGATGATAGAAGTGAAAAAATAGGATATAAAATTCGTGAAGCACAACTTGAAAAAGTTCCATATATGGTAATTGTAGGACAAAAAGAAGAAGAAGAAAATATAGTTTCTATTCGCTCTAGAAAAGACGGAGATATTGGAAGTATGAAAACAAATGAATTTATTGAAAAAGTAATAAAAGAAGATAAAGAAAAGGCTAATGATTAAAATTTGAATTGCAATTGACAATTCAGTATTAGAATTATTTTAATACTGTTATTGATTCAAGATTAAATGTGACTGGTTTACTTTAAAGTAGACTAGTCCATTTATTTTAATAACAGTTGATTTATTTATTCAATTGTGCTAGAATTTTAAAGGAAAATAATGAAATAGAAGGAGAAAAAACGATGAAATTAGGAATAGTAGGATTGCCAAATGTGGGGAAAAGTACTTTATTCAATAGCATAACAAAAGCAGGGGCTGAATGTGCTAATTATCCATTTTGTACAATAGAACCAAATGTAGGAGTTGTTCCTGTACCAGATGAAAGATTAGATAATTTAGCAAAAATGTATAACCCTCAAAAAGTAACACATGCTGTAATTGAATTTGTTGATATAGCAGGACTTGTAAAAGGTGCAAGTAGGGGAGAAGGCTTAGGTAATAAATTTTTATCACATATTCGTGAAACAGATGCAATATGTGAAGTAGTAAGATGTTTTAATGATTCAAATGTTGTTCATGTTGATGGAAGTGTTGACCCAATAAGAGATATTGATACAATCAATTTAGAATTAATATTTGCAGATATAGAAACTGTAAATAAAAGATTAGACAAAGCAAAAAAGAATTTGAAAGCAGATAAAAAATATCAATTTGAAATAGATTTATTAGAAAAAATAAAACAAACATTAGAAAATGGGTTATCAGCAAGAACTTTGGATTTTAACGAAGATGAAAAAGCTATAGTAAAAGATATGTTTTTATTAACTACAAAACCAATACTATATATTGCAAATGTTGCTGAAGAACAAATAGAAAATGCAGAAAATGATCCACTAGTATTAAAAGTAAAAGAATATGCAAAAAAAGAAAATGCAGAAGTAGTGCCATTATGTGTTAAAATTGAAGAAGAATTATCAACACTAGAAGATAATGACAAAAAAGAAATGCTAGAAGCTTTAGGTCTTACAGAATCAGGATTAGATAAAGTTATCAAAAAAAGTTATGATTTATTAGGTCTAATGTCATTTTTAACAGCTGGAGAACCAGAAGTAAGAGCTTGGACAATAAAAAAAGGAACAAAAGCACCAGAAGCTGCTGGAAAAATACATACAGACATCCAAAGAGGATTTATTAAAGCAGAAGTAGTTTCATATGATGATTTAATGAAAGAAGGATCTATGCTTGCTGCAAGAGAAAAAGGACTAGTTCGTGCAGAAGGAAAAGAATACATCATGCAAGATGGAGATATTGTTCTATTTAAGTTTAATGTTTAATACTTAATATTATATGTAACATATGTAATTACTTTGTAACAAAAATGTAAAATAAAAAAATGAAAAAAGTATTGACTTATTAATTAATTAAGTTTAAAATATGAATTGTAAACAAAAGAAATTAGTATTTTATGTTTTTTTGTATAATTACTTGAATTATATTTGGAAAAATGGTATAATTAATGGTGGTTATAAGAATACTAATAAAAAACATATAAAAGTGAGGAGAATGTATATGAAAAAATCAAATTTAATTAAAGTAGTTTTAGTTTTAGGAATAAGTTTAATGGT